>JAIENF010000634.1 GCA_019751575.1 Burkholderiales bacterium | reverse complement strand
GGATCGGCCCGCGCCAGGGTCGATGCCGCCGGAGGCTGCGAGGCACATGCACCGCCCTTCTCCAAAGCGTCACGTTCCAGTCACGCAATCACAACGGCAGCGCCCCATCCTCCGCCTGTCTAAACAGCCCGCCTGGACATGCTCGCGACCGCTGCCTCCCCGACCCTCCGCGCCGATGCGCCTGCAGCGCGGCAACGTCCCCCGGCATTGGAAATCGCCTGGGCCAGCCACCAGGACGACGTCCATCTCGCGCAACGGTTGCGCTACCGGGTGTTCGTCGAGGAGATGGGCGCGAAGATCGATGTTCCGCCCGGCACGCCACCCGGGCTGGACGTCGACCGCTTCGACGACGCCTGCGAACACCTGCTGGTCCGCACCCCCGCCTCGGGCGACACGCCGGCACAGGTGGTGGGCACCTACCGCGTGCTCACCCCGGCAGGCGCTCGACGCACCGGCGGCCTGTACACCGAGAGCGAGTTCGACATCCGGAGGCTCGATGCGCTGCGTCCGCGGATGGCCGAACTCGGACGCTCCTGCACGGCACCGGAGTGGCGCCGCGGCAGCGTGATGCTGCTGCTCTGGAGCGCACTGGGCGAGTTCATGGAGCGCTCGGGCCTCGACTACATGATCGGCTGCGCCAGCATACCGATGCACGACGGCGGCCTGCAGGCGGCGGGCCTGTGGCAGGCGCTGCGGACCACCCACCTGTGCGATCCGCACCTGCGGGTGCTGCCGCGCAGGCCACTGGCCGTGGACGACCTGGACGTCCGGACGACGGCCGAGCCACCGGCGCTGATCAAGGGCTACCTGCGCTGCGGCGGCAAGGTGCTCGGTGCGCCCGCGCACGACCCGGACTTCGGCGTGGCCGACCTCCCGATGATGCTGGCACTGTCCGATCTCCCCTCCGCCTATCGCGCGCGGTTCATCGGCCACTGAGCCGCACGCCTCAGCCGGTGACGCGGCGCGAGAAGTCCTTCAGCCTGAATCCGAACAGAGCCAGCGCGGCGAAGTAGACGCAGGCACCGACCGCACAGACCACGCCCAGGCGCAGCGCACGCTCAAGGCCCTGCCAGGCCAGCCACTGCTCCTCGGGCCCGGCCGCCCACCACAGGGCGCCACCCATCAGGCCCAGCGCGGCGAGGATCTTCAGCCCGAACATCGCCCATCCCGGCTGCGGCTGGTAGGCCCCGATCCGGCGCAGGCCGCGCAGCAGCAGCCATGCGTTCAGGCAGGCACCGAGCCCGATCGCAAGCGCAAGGCCGGCATGGGCGAAGGGCTGGACGAACAAGAGGTTCATCGCCTGCGTCGCAGCCAGCGTGACCAGTGCGATCTTCACCGGCGTGCGCACGTCCTGCCGGGCATAGAAGCCGGGGGCGAGCACCTTCACCGCGATCAATCCGATGAGTCCGACGCTGTAGGCGGTGAGTGCGGCGCGGGTCATCGCGACATCATGCGCGCTGAACGCGCCGTGGTGGAACAGCGTGGCGACCAGCGGCATCGACAGCATCGCCAGCGCGACCGCGGCCGGCGCGGCGAGCATCAGCGTGATGCGCAGGCCCCAGTCGAGCAGGCGGCTGTACTCGTCGGCGGTGCGGTCGGCATGGCTGCGCGCGAGGCTGGGCAGCAGGATGGTGCCCAGGGCGACGCCGAGCAGGCCGGTCGGGAACTCCATCAGCCGGTCGGCATAGTAGAGCCAGGACACGCTGCCACTGACCAGGAAGGACGCGAAGATGGTGTTGATCAGCAGGCTGACCTGGGCCACGGACACGCCGAACACGGCCGGGCCCATCTGCCGCAGCACCCGGCGCACGCCCTCGTCGCGGCCGCCCCAGCGTGGCCGCGGCAACATGCGCAGCCGGCTCAGGAACGGCATCAGGAACGCGAGTTGCAGCAGGCCGCCGAAGAACACCGCCCAGGCCAGTGCCTTCACCGGCGGATCGAACATCGGCGCGAACCAGAGGGCGAACGCGATGAACGAGAGATTGAGCAGCGCCGGCGCGAACGCCGGGATCGAAAACCGGCTGTAGGTGTTCAGGATGCCGGCACCGAGCGCCGTCAGGGAAATGAACAGGATGTACGGGAAGGTGATGCGCAGCAGGTCGACGGTGAGCGCGAACTTGTCCGGGTTCGCCGTGAAGCCGGGCGCCGAGAGCCAGACGATCGCCGGCGCGGCGATGATGCCCAGCGCCGTCACGACGATCAGCGCGACCGCCAGGGTGCCGGCCACATGGTCGACCAGGTGCCGGGTTTCCGCCTCCCCGCGACGATTGCGGTACTCGGCCAGGATCGGCACGAAGGCCTGCGAGAACGCGCCCTCGGCGAAGATCCTGCGCAAAAGGTTCGGCAGCTTGAAGGCGACGAAGAACGCGTCGGTCGCCGCGCCGGCACCGAACATCCGGGCGATCAGCAGGTCGCGGACGAAGCCCAGGATCCGGGAAACGAGCGTCATGCTGCTGACAGCGCCAAATGCGCGCAGCAGGTTCATCGGCGCGGCTCCCGGTTGAAATCCGGCGCGGTCCGCAGTACTATCCAAGGCTTTTCGCTGCACCCCGAACGTCTGTACCCAGAACGTCCGTACCCCGAACGTCCGAGCCCGCGACCTTTGCCGCGAGCGTCCAATTGCATCACCAACTGAGACCCGCCGTGGCCAATTCCGCTCAAGCCCGCAAACGTGCACGCCAGGCCGACGCCCAGCGCGCCCACAACACCACCCTGCGCTCGGCGCTGCGTACCGCGATCAAGAAAGTCCGCACCGCGATCGCCGCCGGCAACAAGGCCGACGCCCAGGCTGCCTTCAACACCAGCGTCTCGGTGATCGATCGCATCGCCGACAAGGGCATCGTCCACAAGAACAAGGCCGCCCGCCACAAGAGCCGCCTGTCGGCTGCCGTCAAGGCGATCGCCTGACCGATCGTGGACGAAGACCCCGGACACGTGCTTGTGGTGCGTCCGGGCAGCCGGCAGTAGAGGAACGTAGTACACGCCTGCGAGTGTAGCAGCCGTGACCGACGGTTCTCCCGGCAGCAGCAGGCTTCTTCCTTCCGTCGCTTGCAGTCGACGGCTGGCAGGATCAAAATTCGTACCGGTCTCGCGACCGATGAGCACGGCGGCAGCAGCCGCCGTTGTCTTTTGCGAGTCCGCCCAGCAAGGCCCGCCCGCGCGTCAAGAGCGGGTCACACGCCATCGACGGCGCCACGCTCCCCGTGCGGCACCGTCTCCCTGTCCGTATCTGCCCACAGCCCCCGGAGGGCCCGATGTCCGCTCACCTGATGAACACCTACAAGCGACTGCCGGTCGCATTCGTGCGCGGCGAAGGCGCATGGCTGTGGGACGAATCGGGCAAGCGATACCTCGACGCGCTCGCCGGCATCGCCGTCAACGGCCTGGGCCATGCGCACCCGAAGCTGGTCGCGGCGATCGCCGACCAGGCCGCGAAGGTGATCCACACCTCGAACATCTACCGGATCATCGAGCAGGAGCAGCTCGGCGAGAAGCTGGCGCAGCTGTCCGGCATGGACAACGCGTTCTTCAACTGCTCCGGCGCCGAAGCCAACGAGACCGCGATCAAGCTCGCCCGCCTGTACGGCCACCAGCGCGGTGTCGAACTGCCGACCATCGTCGTGATGGACCGTTCCTGGCATGGCCGCACCATCGCCACCCTGTCGGCCACCGGCAACCGCAAGGCGCAGGCCGGCTTCGAGCCGCTGCTCGGCGGCTTCGCGCGCGTGCCGTTCAACGACCTCGAGGCGGTGAACCGGGTCGCCGAGAACAACGCGAACATCGTCGCGGTGCTGGTCGAGCCGGTGCAGGGCGAAGGCGGCATCCAGATCCCCGAAAAGACCTACCTCGCCCACCTGCGCGAGCTGTGCGACCGCAAGCAGTGGCTGTTCATGCTCGATGAAGTGCAGAGCGGCATGGGCCGCACCGGCAAGTGGTTCGCCTACCAGCACACCGACCTGCTGCCCGACGTGCTGACGCTGGCCAAGGGCCTCGCCAACGGCATGCCGATCGGTGCCTGCGTGGCGCGCGGCGCCGCAGCCAGCGTGTTCGGCCCCGGCCACCACGGCACCACGTTCGGCGGCGGCGCACTGATCTGCCGCACCGCGCTCACCACGCTGCAGGTCATCGAGGAAGAAGGCCTGCTCGACCGCGCCCGGGTGCTCGGCGAGCGCATGGTGGCCGGCTTCCGCCAGGAACTCGCCGGCGTGTCGGGCGTCACCGAGGTCCGCGGCGCCGGCCTGATGCTCGGCATCGAACTCGACCGTCCGTGCAACGAGCTGGTCGGACAGGCGCTGGAAGCCGGCCTGCTGATCAACGTCACCTACGACAACATCGTGCGCATGCTGCCCCCACTGGTCATCTCCGATGCGCAGGCCGACCAGATCGTGTCGATGCTGTCGCCGCTGATCCGAAACTTCCTGGCGCGGTGACGGCGCAGCCAGGCACAGCCACCGACATGATCCCGCCCAGGCATTACCTCACGTTCCTCGACTTCAGCCGCGAGGAATACGAACACGTGTTCGCACGCGCGGCCTGGATCAAGGGCGAATTCAAGTCCTACCGGCGCTACTGGCCGCTCGAGGACCGCACGCTGGCGATGATCTTCGAGAAGGCCAGCACCCGCACCCGGCTGTCGTTCGAGGCCGGCATGCACCAGCTCGGTGGAGCCGCGATCTACCTGAACACGCGCGACACCCAGCTTGGCCGCGGCGAGCCGGTGGAGGACATGGCACAGGTAGTGTCGCGAATGGTCGACATCGTGATGATCCGCACCTTCGGACAGGACATCGTCGAGCGCTTCGCCAAGGTCTCGCGGGTGCCCGTGATCAACGGCCTCACCAACGAGTACCACCCCTGCCAGATCCTCGGCGACATCTTCACCTTCATCGAGCATCGCGGCCCGATCCAGGGCAAGACCGTCGCCTGGATCGGCGACTCGAACAACGTCTGCAACACCTGGCTGCAGGCCGCCACCGTACTCGACTTCAACGTGCACGTGTCGACCCCGCCCGGCTACGAAGTCGAGCCCGAACGCGCCGGCATCTACGACACCACCCACTTCGAACAGTTCGCCGACCCGATGGACGCCGCCCGCGGCGCCGACCTGATCACCACCGATGTCTGGACCAGCATGGGCTTCGAGGCCGAGAACGCCCAGCGCATGAAGGCATTCGAAGACTGGTGCGTCGACGCCGAGATGATGCGCGCCGCCAAGCCCGAGGCCCTGTTCATGCACTGCCTGCCCGCCCATCGCGGCGAGGAAGTCACCGCCGACGTGATCGACGGCCCGCAGAGCGTCGTCTGGGACGAAGCCGAGAACCGCATGCACGTCCAGAAAGCCCTGCTCGAGTTCCTCCTCCTGGGCCGCGTCACGCCGTGAACACCCCGGAATTGGGGTCAGACCCCATTTTCGCGAAATCCGGGTCAGAGACGATTTGCTGCCGGCCCGCAGGCGACCTGCGCGGCAAGGCCGTGCCGCTTGCAATGGGACTCACGATGACTGCCGCGACGATTGCCGCGCTGGCGCTGCCGACCCCGGCAATGGCGCAGGACTGGCCCACGCGGCCGCTGCGGTTCCTGGTCGCCGCGGGCCCCGGCAGTTCGCTCGACGTGCTGGCGCGGGTGATCGGCGAGCGCCTGCGCGAGGACACCGGCCAGCCGGTGATCATCGACAATCGCCCGGCGGGCGGCGGCACCGTCGCCACGGCAGCCGGCGCGCAATCGGCGCCCGATGGCCACACCCTGCTGATCAGCTTCAACGGCCCGCTGTCCCTCGCGCCCTTCCTCTACGCGAAGCTGCCGTACGACCCCGTGCGCG
>JAIENF010000181.1 GCA_019751575.1 Burkholderiales bacterium | reverse complement strand
GCGCCAGCTGGGCGAGGTGGAACCAGATCCCGAGCCGGGGAGGCAGGGCGGAGGCCATGGCCATGAACGTTCCTCAGAAAACCGCAGGCGCGCGTCCCCGGATGGTTGGCGGCTGCATCGCTGCGCGACGCAAGCCGCACGCCCGGCCATGAAATGGGGTCAGAGATTGATTTCAGGGGGCGCGTCCGGAAACTCGTCTCTGACCCGGATTGCCCATAGGAGCGGCTCTCGACGGATGAAACGAGCTGCGCAGACCCGCAGCATCGCACAACCCGGCAAAAAGCAAGCGCCGCTTCAGTTGCGGCGCCGTAGCACAACCAAGTCCTGAAGGTTGTCAATGATGCCCGGAATCCATGACACAACCTCAAGGTCCGCTATCGCCCAATTTTTTCGAATGTAGTCCTCAGAGTAAAACGTATCTCCGTAGTCTTCATCAATACCGATCAAATTGCTGCCAAAAAGCGAAATCTTCTCCGCCTTCAGCATCCACGCAGGTTTGGGTGCCCCCAGATATAAGTGCCCGCTTGATTCCAAGGTGCGATGGGCAGCGATTCGCGCATCCACCTCCATTCCGGCCCACCGATCTATGGCATGCGCTCCCATCACGGTCAGGCAAAGCACCCCCCCGGGGCGAACCACTCTGGAGAGTTCGGTAAGCCAACGTTCCTGATCTGCCACTGTAAGGTGCGAGAAAATGGACACTGAGTAAACGAAGTCAAGTTGCTTCGACTCGTAGCGCAACGGCGGAGAAAAAAGGTTTGTATAGGCTGTGACCGCAGGAAATGTCTTTGCGACGTACTCTACGGCGCCGCCATTCACGTCGCAGGCATGCATGACGAAATGGGGATGACTCCGTTGGATCTGCACGATCTGCCGAGCGACGCCGCATCCAAAATCCAGCACTTGCAGGCGCTTTCGCAGATCCAGGCCAGCGGCAGCAGCTGCAGCCAGTATTGGCGTAGCGGTTCGTATGCCGGACTCAAAATAATGGCGAACGCTGTTCGAGGATGTAGACCTCATTTTCGAGTTGGGAGGCACCGGAAAATCAACGACTCCCAATACACGCAACGCTCCAACTTTCAGGAATTGCCAGAGGTCTACCAAAGTCTTGACCTTGTTCTTAAACAGGTAGGCCCAGATCTTCAGCCAGTCAGACGTGTTCGCATTTACGCGGCCATCAGCCTCGCGCACGTTCGGGTCTTGCATGGTCAGAAAACCTCCCGGAAAGTTTAAGTGCCGACTATAGGGCATGAACCATGCATCGTGCCGTGGTTTTTTTGGCAGGCACACTTTTTCCCGGGGACCCCAAGGGTAGATGATCTCGCCATACGTCATGTTTTTCGAAGCTTATCGCAGGCGCTCGAAACACCGGCGGCCCTTGATTCGGCCGGCTGCCGCTGTCGCGCCTGCTCGCCGACGCGATCCACTACGCGGCGCACGGCCATGCGGTCACACACAGCTACACGAACACCACGCGCACCAAGCTCGCCGAGATCCGAGACCAGCCGGGTTTCGCGGCGCGCTTCATGCCCGCTGGTGAAGTGCCGCAACCCGGTACGCGGCTGGTGCAGTCGAAGATCGCGGCGACCCTGTCGCGCATCGCCAGCGCCGGCACCGACGATTTCTACCGCGGTGCGCTCGCCGCGAGCATTGCCGCCGACCTGAAGGCCCTGGGCAGCCCGGTGTCGGCCGCCGACCTCGCTGCGTACCAGGCCACCGAACGACCGCCGGTGCACCTCTCCCATTCGCGCGGCACGCTGTACAACATGGCCCCGCCCACCCAGGGCATGGTGTCGCTCGCGATCCTCGGCATCGCGGACCGGCTCGGCCTCGAGCGTGTGCCCGCGGACAGCGCTGCCTACGTCCACCGCATGGTCGAGGCGACCAAGCAGGCGTTCTTCATGCGCGACCGCCATGTCACCGATCCGAAGTACATGACGGTAGACCCGCAGTCCCTGCTGGCACCGGCCGAGATGGATCGCCGTGCCGCACGCATCGACCTCGAGCGCGCACTGGCCTGGCCTGCGCCGCAGCCGCCCGCCGATACGGTGTGGATGGGCGTGATCGACGGCGAAGGCCGCGCGGTGAGCTTCATCCAGAGCATCTACCACGAGTTCGGCAGCGGCCTGGTGCTGGAAGGTACCGGCATCAACTGGCAGAACCGCGGCGCATCATTCTCGCTCGACGCATCGGCACTGAACACCCTCGAGCCCGGTCGAAAGCCGTTCCACACGCTCAACCCGGCGATGGCCCACCTGTCCGACGGCCGGGTGATGGTCTACGGCACGATGGGTGGCGAAGGCCAGCCTCAGACGCAGGCCGCGGTATTCACCCGCCACGTGGTCTACGGCCAGGACCTGCAGGCCGCGGTCAGCGCCCCGCGCTGGCTGCTCGGACGAACCTGGGGACAGGCCACGCAGTCGCTGAAGGTCGAATCGCGCTTCGATCCTTCGTTGATCGAGTCGTTGCGCGCGATGGGCCACGAGGTCGAGGTCTACGGCGCGTTCGACGAGACCATGGGGCATGCCGGGGCGATCGTCGCGCATCCCGGCGGGGTGATCGAAGGTGCGAGCGACCCACGCAGCGACGGGGCGGCGATCGGCTGGTAGGTTGTCGTTGCGGGGTTTCGCCCCGCCAGCTACTGCCGCGCCCCCTGCGGCGCACCCGTCTGCGAAGGCCCGAGTTCATCGGCCGCCGGACGCGGCCCCGGATTGCGCACCGGCACGTACAGCACCGACGGCCGCGCCCCGGCCGGTTGCGGATACAGGTCCATCAGGTCGTAGACCACGCGCGGCATGTCCGTGGTCACCGGGAAGCCGAGCTGCTTCGCCGAGGCGACGGTGATCGGGAAGTCGTGCGTCCAGCGCCCCTCGCTCATCGCCACCGCGAGCGCCTCGGCCTGCTTGCGCTCCATCCGCCGCGACAGCAGGTCGGCGACGAAGCTCGCCACCTGTACCCGCGCCTTGGCCGCCATGTCCGCCATGATCAAGGTCTCGTCGCTGGCGCGGTCCTTCTTGATCTGAACCACCTGCAGGATCGATGATGCCGCGACACCGCCGATCTGCGGATCTACAGGGCCGAGCACCGCGTTGCGGTCCATCACGATCTCCTGCGCCGCCATCGCGATCAGCGTGCCGCCGCTCATCGCGTAGTGCGGCACGAACACGGTGACCTTGCCCTTGTGCTCGGCCAGCGCCATCGCGATCTGCTCGGCGGCCAGCACCAGCCCGCCCGGCGTATGCAGCACCAGGTCGATCGGCTGGTCGTCGGGCGTGAGCCGGATCGCGCGCAGGATCGCCTCGGAATCCTCGATGCCGATCGAGGTGGACACCTGCACCCCGAGCACGCTCTCGCGTTCCTGCCGGTGGATCAGCGCGATCACCCGCGACTTGCGCTCGGCCTGGAACTGTTCGACCAGCGCAGTGCGCGCCCGCTCCTGCGAGGTGTCGAAGCGGCCGGCCACCGCCACCAGGACCAGCCCGATCAGCAGCAGCCAGAACACCATCCGCGCCAGCTGGGCGAGGTGGAACCAGATCCCGAGCCGGGGAGGCAGGGCGGAGGCCATGGCCATGAACGTTCCTCAGGAAACTGCAGACGCGCGTCCCCGGATGGTTGGCGGCTGCATCGCTGCGCGACGCAAGCCGCACGCCCGGCCATGATCCGTGGCGTATGCCGTCAGTCCACGCGCGCGCCCGAGGCCTTGACGATCTTCGCGATCCGCTCGACCTCGCTGCGGATGAAGCGGTCGAACTCTTCCGGCGTGCTGTAGCGCGCGTCGACGCCCTGCGCGAGCATGCGCTCGCGGATGTCCGGCAGGTCGAGCACCCGCCTGACTTCCGCGCTCAACTGGTTCACGATCGGGCGTGGCGTCTTCGATGGCGCGAGGATGCCCAGCCAGAGGTCGAACTCGAAACCGGGCAGGCCCGCCTCGGCCAGCGTCGGCAGGTCGGGCAGGGCCGGTGCGCGGCGCGCGGTGCTCACGGCCAGCGGAACCACCCGCCGGTCGCGGACGAACGGCAGCGCCGGCGACAGCGGCGCGAAGAACATCTGCACCCGATTGGACGCGACATCGTTCAGGGCCTCCGGCGTACCCTTGAACGGTACATGCACGATGTCGATGCCGGCGGCGAGCTTGAACTGCTCGCCGTTCAGGTGCGTACCGGTGCCGATGCCCGCCGACGCGAAGTTGAGCAGCCCTGGCTTGCCCTTGGCCATCGCGAGCAGGTCGCGCACGCTCTTCACCGCAAGGTCGGGGGCCACCACGAGCACGTTGGGCGTGCTGCCGACCTGTGCCACGCCGGCGAAGTCCTTCAGCGTGTCGAACGGAAGCTTTGCATAGAGCGATGCATTGACCGCGTGCGAGATCGAGTTGAGCATCAGCGTGTGGCCGTCGGGCTGGGCCGAGACCAGCATGCCGCCGGCGACCGTGCCGCCCGCGCCGGGCCGGTTGTCGACCAGCACCTGCTGCCCCCAGTTCTCGCTCATCTTCTGCCCGAGCAGCCGCGCGACGATGTCGGTCTGGCTGCCCGCCGAGACCGGGATCAGCACGCGCACCGGCCGCTGCGGAAACGTGCCTGCAGCCGTTTGCGCCAGCACGGGCGCGGCGGCTGAAACCAGCACCGTTGCAGCCAGAAGGCCCTTCATGCCGGGCCCGGGCGTCCGCGGCCAGCCAACGCGTCGAATCGAGGGTGTGCGCAGCCTGCGCGCGAGCAGATGCCTGTCCATGCGGTTCCTCCTCCGTTGCCGATCGACCCGGTGGATCCGGGTTCCGAATGAATTCAGCCGAGCGTGACGACGATCTCGCCGGCGGGATCGAGCGCATAGCGCACCGTGTCGCCCGCCGCGCCGAACACCGGCGGCACGATCGATCCGGTGATGACGCACTCGCCCGCACGCAATCGCCGTCCGCAGGCGGCAAGCGTCTTCGCGACATGCGCCACGATGTCGACCGGATCCCCGGTCAGTGCATGCAGCGATGCGGGCACCGCCAGTGGCGACGGGCCATGCCATGCCCGCGCGGCCAGCGAAGGCAGCAGCGCATCGCCCGGCTCGGATGGGCGCAGGTCGACGGACGGTCCGAACATCACGTGGCGCTGGTAGATGTTGCCCGCGACGATGCGCTCGATGTCCTCCGGCGGAAAGCAGAGATCGGCCAGTTCGAGCGCCGGCGCCAGTGCACCGATGGCCGCCCGCACCGTCGCGCGATCTTCGCTGCCGTCGAGGTCGCGGGAGAGCATCACCGAGACCTCGGGTTCGACCACCGGCTTCACCCAGCCGCGCGTGTCCACCGTCGCGCCGGGCGCGATGCGCGCGCTCGCCAGCAGGTGGCCGACCACCGGCGCCTGCAGGCCGAGCTTCTCCATGCGGCCGGTGCGCCGAAGCCCACCTTCCAGCCCATCACCCTCGCGCCGGACGCCTCGGCCCGCGCGAGTTCCGCCATCTGCGCGGTCATTCCGCGCACCACCCGGGCATCGAGCCAGCCGACCTGCATGTCGAAATCTCCCAGGCGATCAGTGGGTGCGGCCACCCTCGATCGATTCATAGCCCGCCGCTTCCAGCGAGCCGGCGCCGCTCCAGCCCCAGACCAGCACGACGTCTTCGTCCGAGGTGTTCTTGAAGCCGTGCCAGTGGCCGCGCGGGGTGAACACGACGTCGCCTTCGCCCGACGCGCGTTCGGTGCCATCCTCGAGGTACATCACGCCGCGCCCGCGCACGACGATCCAGAACTCGTCGCAATGGAAATGCCGGTGCCGGTCATGCTGGGCACCAGGCGGAAGCACGGTCCAGCCGACCAGCAGCTTGTCG
>JAIENF010000043.1 GCA_019751575.1 Burkholderiales bacterium | reverse complement strand
GCTCTGGTGGAACGCGCTGATGCGACGCGCTTTCTCGACCTACCGTGACATCCTGATGCTGGCCGTCACGCATCGCCACATGGGCTGGTACCTGAACAACCGCGGTAACGATGCGTCACGTGGCGCAGCGCCTTCGGTGAATTTCTCGCGCGAACTCCTTCAGTTGTTCGCGATGGGCGTGGTGAAGCTGAACCGGGATGGCTCGATCGTGCGCGACGGCATGGGGGTTCCGGTACAGAGCTACCACGCCGGCGATGTATCTGCGCTGGCAAGACTGCTTGCAGGCTGGAACATACCCTTCGGCACCCGCGTGGCCGGGCGGGACGGGACGGCGGCGGACGGTTCGATGAACATCGACCCGTCCCTCGCTTACGATGGACCGGCGGTGACGTTCCTCGGCACCGTGTTTCCCCAGGTGGAGAAGCCCACCGCTGCGACAGTGACGTCTCGGGTATCCACCTGCATCAGCCTCATCATGGCGCAGCAGACGACGGCCGTGTACATCAGCAAGCAGTTCATCCAGAAACTCGTCACCGATTCGCCCACGCCCGCCTATATCTCCCGGGTGACCGCGGCCTTCGAGAACAACGGCCAGGGCGTGCGCGGCGACCTCAAGGCGGTCGTCATGGCGGTGCTGCTCGATCCTGAAGCCCGCGGGAACTCGAAGCCGGCAACCTTCGGCCGCGCGCAGGAATGGATCCTGTCGCTGACCAAGGGCATGCGATACGCACAGATGGAGCGGCTGCAGGACCCGGGCCCGTCAACCGATGCCTTCGCCTGGGTGTGGACGACGGAGTACGGCCACCCGATCCCGGACGTGGTCGGGAACCTGGGTCAGGCGCCCATGACGCCGACGACCGTGTTCAACGACTATCCGTTCGAGTACCAGGTCAACGGCGTGGAGGCCCCGGCAGCTGCGATGTGGCGGGCGCCGCAGATACTCGCCAACGTCTCGCGCGCGATGTCCTTCACGCCGAACCTGACCAACCCGGTGGACAGTGCGCCGAACGATCCGTTCGGAAGATGGCAGCTCACCTGGCTGATCGGACGGTACGAGGCGGCCTACAGCGCCGCCGGCGGCACTGACCAGCAGAAGCAGTCGGCGGCGGTCGCTGCAACCGCCGATCTTGTCTTTGCCGACCTGAACCAGGGACGAACCATGACCCCTGCAAGCCGCGCCCAGGTCATTGCCTTCATCGATACCGACTGCGCGAAGCTGGCAACCCGGGAAAAGCTGGGTTGGATGGTCAATTTCATTCGCTGCCTGCCCGACAGCGCAGTCGTCATCTAGCGGAGCACCTTCATGCCTTCAGCAGCCTTCAGTGACAAGAAGTTCCTCATCGTCATGCTCAAGGATGGGGGCGAGGACAGCTACCACACGCTGATGTCCCGCCAGCCCGGACATGTCGCAGCCTGCCTGTCCGCCCGGCCCACCCTTGCATTCACCCAGGGGGAACTCGACTCGACCTACGCGTCGTCAAGGCTTGCAGGCACCACCTTCTCGCTGCACCCGGCCCTGCAACCGCTGACATCGATCTGGAACGCCGGCGAAATGGCGGTGACGCACCGGGTCGGGCCGATGTTCACCGACATCTCGTCCATGCCGATCGAGACCCTGCGCGCGGCAACATCGCCGTCCTATGCGGGCGCGATCCAGTTTCCCTTCGGACTCGGCGCGCACGACAAGCAGGCGTTTGCTTCGGGATCGTTGATCACGCGCGAATTCTTCGATTCGCAAGGTGTGTTCCACCCATTCGCGGAATCAGGCTTCATCGGCCGCCTCGCCACGCGCTTCGCTTCCGCCAACGGGACATCGATCGTGCCATCGGTCATTACCGCCGGCTTTGCGGGTGCAGCGAGCAACCGGATGTCGTCGGATGCGTCCAGCAGGTCCGTCCATATGCCCGACGTCGGCCAACGCTTCCGGCGAAACTGGACCGGATCGGCAACCCAGAACCTGGCGCTCGCCCGGCTTGACGCCGTGATGGCGGAAACGCGCACCGAGCCCCGGGTCGAAGCCTTCCGGCAAGCCAACCAGCTTGCAAGCGCAAGCATCGCATTCTTCCAACCCGTAGTGGAGGCTCCAGACGGTACCTATGCCGTCGATCAGGACTTCCCGGGCCACCCGAAGTCGGGATGGACCGGGACCATGCGCACCATCGCACGCACGATGGAGGCTGATATCCAGAGCGGGGCGCTGCGCAACCGGACGACGTTCGTCGCAACACGCACCGCGTACGACACGCACTTCATTCAGGGCAAGCTGACCGGCGCACTGCCGACCCTGCACGCCGAGTGGGCTGCCTCGGTGGTGAGTTTCAGGGCAGCCTTGATCCGACTCGGACTCTGGCAAAACACGCTCATCCTCGACCATAGCGAGTTCTCGAGAACACTGCTGGAGAACGGGTCGTCCGGCACGGATCACGCCTATGCGCGAGATGCGTTCGCTTTCGGGGGTGCGGTGCGCGGCTATCGCCCAGGCACCAGCACCGGCTTGTACGGAACCTATCCCAGCGCCCTCTCGGCGACCGGAACCGGATCATCCGACCTGATCGGCGGCCAGTTGGGGGGCGGTTCGCTGGCACCCGGACTCAGTCTCGAACAGTACTGGCACGAGCCCCTTACGTGGTTCGGCGCGGATAGCGCAGATATTGCGGCCGTCATGCCCCGCAGGGCCGCTTTCGGCAGCAGCGTAGATCTGGTCGCGTAGAAGCCAGAGGGCAGGGCTGGCGGGGAATGCGGGTGCCAACCCCGCGCCCCGCCCACGGTTCGGCTGCACACACGACTGCGCCCCGGCACGGGTGCATCGCATTGCATGGCAGACTATGGGACCATCTGAAAGTCCATGACCCGTGCCCTCAGCCTTCCACTGAAAGCCGTGCTTCCCCTGGAGATGTCGGCCGCTTTGGCGGAGACGCCCTGAAAATCCGAGGGACCCTAACGGTGACCTCGCTCGTCAAGCTGACGATGGTCGGCTTCGTTCTGCTCGCAGCTGCCGAACTCGCAGCGCGCATGGCAGGGTTGCACAAGCCGCTTCTGTATCTGCGCACCGACTACGGATATCGGGTGAAGCCCAGTCAGGACCTGCGTATCCTGGGCAATACAGTGCTGTACAACAGCCAAGGACTGCGTGCACCCGAGATTGCGCCCCATCCACCCGAGGGCTCCATACGCGTGCTTTGTGTGGGCGATTCGATCACGAACGGCGGCACCCTGACCGACCAGCCGAAGACGTATCCATACATCCTTGCCGAACTGCTCAAGGGCATGGGGATCTCCGCGGAGACACTCAACGGCTCGGCTAACGGATGGGCTCTTGAAAATCAGCTGGGCTGGCTAAAGGCCCACGGCATCTACCATGCAGACTTTGTCGTGCTGCAAGTCGCGACGCACGACCTTTTCCAGCGCGCAGCGAGCAGTAGACTCGTCGATCTGAACCCCTCCTTTCCGTCTCGCGCACCGGTCTTCGGGCTTGAGACCGTCCTTCGAAAAGCCGTCCTGCCCCGTCTCGGCCTGGGTGCGGACACGCGCGATCCAGGCTACCCCCCCGACGTTTACACCGATTCAGACGTAGACAGAAGCCTGAGGGTACTCGAACGAATCAGGCAACTGGTGGTCAACGCGGGCGCGGTGCTTGTCCTGATGCCGGTGGAACAACCACGGATCTTCGAACCTTCAGATCCACTTACGCTCGGCGCTAAAGCGCGTTTGCGGCGCTGGGCACATCAGTCACGGGTTCCCGTCGTGGAGACATCGGCATCGATGAACACTAACGGCTCCGAGGGCTTGTTTCGAGATCCGATACATCCGAACAACAATGGCAATGCACTGATGGCCCGGCTTGCCGCTGCAGAAATCGGCCGACTGGTCGGGTTGAGAAATGATCGAACGTCGGGACACAAAAACCGTTTCGAGGAACAGACACGCGCCCAGGACTAGAGAAGCTTGGCACGCGTGGAAACAATGAATATCGACAGCGGAGGCTCATAGGCCGCAGCGATAGAACATGATCATGCTCTTGCTGACCGACGAAATCACGAACTCGATCGGGAAGCCATCAACGTTCCGCTCAAGGGCGCGGGTGTCCTGGCGGCGCTTCTCCGATTCGCGCGTAGACCGCGTACAGATCGCTCCGGTCGAATCGGGTTCTAGCGCGCCAGTACGCGCCTTCCGACAGCGCCTTAGACGCATCTTCCACGGCACGCTCGAGCAAAACGCGGTCATCGATTGACAACTGACCCGAGAATCGCGGCAGCCTGCTGCGCTTGAGCCGCGCTTCCGCCCAACTGATCAGTGCTCGGACGTGCGCCACGGACTCGGCAGGTGTCGACACATCCACCTTGCCTATCCTTGCCGTCGGCTTCGCGCGAAAGACTGCCAATCCATAGGGCTCAAGCTCGAGCCGCAGCAGGTCACCGGCAAGCGGAACGGGCTTTCCTTGCACGACCCGCTCGACGGCGTTCGTGCCGGACAGTCGGATGTCGACCTGCACCGGATAGCGCTCTCGATTGACCACATAAAACCAGTACGCATCCTTCTGCGAAGATGTCCAGACTGCCGCTGGATCACGGGCGTCCGGACGCGCATCGAAACGGATGGCGGGCAGCAGGCGGAATTCGTTGGCAAACTGCCGAACCGGCTCCGCACCGAAGGTGTAGTTGTTGCCGCCATCGCCAAGCCAGAGTGCATCGTATTCAGCCAGCGGGATCGCGAAGCGCTCGAGCATGTGGCGCCCCGTCTGCGCCGAGGCGAAACTCATCCAGGTCAGGCGGGTCGACTTCGGAAATCCCAGTGCGGACGGGGAAACAACCGCCTCCGTCGCTTCGAGGTAGGCCGAGTGGGGAACGAATCGTGCAGCAACGCCTGCTCCAGCGAGAAAACCCAGTTGTGCTGTGTCCAGCGTCCGTTCTCGGAAACGAATGTTTCCGATACGTTCGATCTCGGAGCGGCCATATCGGGGTACGCCGTTGACGAGCACCACGCCTTCGAGCTTCTCCAGCGTCGCGACATCGATGCCCATCTCGAGAAGCGCCGTGCGATTGGTTACACCCGGAGGCGGGACAGCCTCGAACACCGTGAGGTAAAGGACCAGGTCCTTGCGTGACTTCCGGATCCGGTCCCGCGCCTGCACGATCAACTCGGTGATCTTGCGGGCGCGCCAGGCGATCCATTGCTCCCGATGGACCCCGGTGAGCAACGCGTGACGAACCTTCGCAGCTGCCGCTTCTCCGCTGGCGGCGAAGCGCCCGGTCACCTGAATACCGGTTTCGCGCTCGAACTGCGTGACAGTGGCTGCGTCATAGCCCCAGTCCAGTGAACCGAAGTTGTTCAGTCCGGGGTTCGACCAGAACATGACCCTCAGGGCCACGCCCTGCAATGCAGGGTATCTGGCGAACTCGTCCGACAACTCGCCGATCGACCCGACATACCAGTCGCGCACCTTCGGGTTGAGCGGATTGTGCAGCGGCGGCGGATCCTTCCGTCGGCTCGTACCTGGCACGAACCACCCGGTGAGCCCGTCCTTCGATCGCGCCAATTGCGGCGAATTCGCAGGATCAGCGGAAATCGGCCACGTCAGTTCGTCGCTGCGCGGATGAAGCTCCGGAATCACCCGGATCCCCCGCTGCTCCGCCAGCAACAGCATCCGGCGCAGATAGTCGCTTTCCGGGCCTCCCGAGAACTGCTGGTTGAAGCGCGATGGATAGAGCGAGAACGAATAGATCTGCACACTGGGAATCACGATCGAGGTGCCGGAACTGGCTAGGAGGTCGAACCAGCGCTCGATTGCCGTTGTGAGACCT
>JAIENF010000651.1 GCA_019751575.1 Burkholderiales bacterium | reverse complement strand
CACCGCGTTTCGTGCGCTATGTCGAGGGCACGCCGAACACCTGGACGTTGCAGGTGCAGATCGCCGACGGGAAGATGATCACGTCGATGGAGCGCATCATGCCGGGCTGGGGCGACGTCCCCGGCGCGCCGTATGGCGAAGGCTTCCTGATCTGGGACCTCGCTGACCCGGAAGATCCGAAGCAGCTGGGCCACTACAAGACCGGCGGCAAGGGCACGCATCGCAACTTCTACTCGGGCGGGCAGTATGTGCATGCCACTGCGTTGCCCGAAGGCTATGAAGGCCACATCTACCAGATCGTCGACATCAGCGATCCGGCAAACCCGCGCGAGGTGTCGCGCTGGTGGCGCAAGGGCCAGTGGACGGCCGGCGGCGAGACCGATGCCCCGGCCGACACGGCGCTGCATGGCGGCGCCTATGTGAAGGGCGACCGGGCCTACCTGCCGTACAGCGGCGGCGGCTTCGTCATCCTCGACATCTCGGACGTGACGAAGCCGACGATGATCAGCGACCTGCCGTTCTCGCCGCCGTTCGCCTCGCGCATCGCCGTGCATACCGCGCTGCCCCTGATGGGCCGCCCGCTGGTCGTGGTCAACTCCGAGGCGATCGCCGAGCGTTGCGACGAGCCGCTGCAGTTCGCCGCGATCATCGACGTCGCGGTCGAGACGCGCCCGCGGCTGATCTCGCTGTTCCCGCTGCCGATCCCGCCGGAAGACGCACCGTACAAGAGCTTCGCGCATCGCCCGGGCCGCTTCGGCCCGCACAACCAGCACCAGCCCCAGTACCAGGACATCCTGTACCAGGACGAGAACACGGTGTTCATCACCTGGTTCAACGCAGGGCTTCGCGTGTACGACATCTCGATCGAACGCCAGCCGCAGGAGATCGGCTACTTCATCCCGCCCGACCCGCTGGTGCAGCGCGGCCCGCTGCCGAAGACCGGGCTGGTCACGCAATCCGAAGACGTGCTGGTCGATGCGCGCGGAAACATCTTCGTCTCCGACAAGAACCACGGCATCTACGTACTGCGGTTCAAGCGGCCATGACGGCAGCCGTTCCGTCCACGATGAAGGCCCTGGTCCTCGGCGCATTCGGTGGCCCGCTCGAGCTGAAGCAGGTACCCGTACCCGCGACGGGGGCGAACGACGTGCTGCTGAAGGTCGGTGCCTGTGGTGTCGGTCTCACCGTGGTCAACCTGCTCGCCACGCCGGGGCGCGTCGACCGCTATCCGCGCATCCCCGGCCACGAGATCGCAGGCGAGGTGGTGGCGGTCGGCGAGGGCGTGCGCACGATCAAGGTCGGCACCCGCGTGACGAACCACTTCTACATGACCTGCGGCAACTGCCGGAACTGCCGCAACGGGCGCGAGACGCTGTGCCTGGCGCCCAAGGGAAACATCGGCCAGAACCGAGACGGCGGTTATGCCGAGTATGTATCGCTGCCCGAGCGCAACGTGGTCGCGATTCCAGACGGCGTATCCGACATCGATGCGGCGGTGGCTTCGGATGCCATCGCGACGCCGTTCCACGCCTGCGTGAAGGAAGCAAGGCTGCGCGCCGGAGACAGCGTGCTGGTGATCGGCGCGGCCGGTGGCGTCGGCATCCACATGATCCAGATGGCACGGCTGTGCGGCGCGCGGGTGCTGGCGGCCGATGTCGGCGCAGCCAAGCTCGACTTCGTGCGCTCGATCAGCGCAGCGGACGTGGTGATCGACGCATCGGCTGGCGACCTCGCGGCGCAGGTGATGGAACACACCGGCGGCGAGGGCGTCGATGCGGTGATCGACATCGTCGCCTCGCGCACGACGCTGGCGGCATCGCTCGGCGCACTGGCGATCGGTGGCCGGCTGGTGATCATCGGCGCGCACCCGCCGAAGGTGTATGGCGAAGACCCGAGCTTCCTGGTCGATCCGATCCGCTTCCTGCATCGCGGGCTCGAGATCCACGCGTCGCGCTATGTGTCGCTGGCGGAGATCGAGCGCACGCTGGAGCTGGTGCGCGACGGGAAGGTGCGGTCGATCGTGACGAAGACGGTGGCGCTGGAAGAGGTGCCGGCGCTGCATGAGGCGATCCGGCGGGGGGAGACGGTGGGGCGGGTGGGGATGGTTTTGGTGTAGGCGAAGGGCTGGTGGCGCTGTTCTGCTGCGCCCCGGTGTATCCCGCATCGCCATGAACGGTCTTCTCCTTGCCTTGAATGAGCAGGTCGCGACCAGCGTGTCCACCGAGCTCAGAATCAGGGGCGGCATCTCCTCGCGCTCGAGCAGATGCCGCGAGTTCAGGACGGTCGTCTCGTCCGGCATCGCTTCCAGCAACGCAGTCCGGCAAGCTTGCGCATCGAGGCGACCTCGCACAGCGCTTCCTCTGCGCCTTCCAGGGAATCACCTGCTCCACTCAGGCCCTCCCTGACGCTCTTCTCAAACGGCTATGTCCCCCACCGAAGCCGATTTGGTTCCCGCCAGCGGCAGGTTGTCCGCCGCCCGGTACGTGCACACCATCGAGAACTTCGTCTCCGGCGTGCGGTTGCGCCCGGCGGCATGGAACAGCCGGCAGTGGAACAGCACCAGGTCGCCCGCCGCCAGCTCGGGCGTGACCGTCGTGCGCAGCAGCGCCGCGTTGTCTTCACGATCGACACGCAGGAACAGCTGATCGTCCAGCCGATCGCGCCCGAAATTCATCCGGTGCGAGCCCGGGATGAACGACAGGCAGCCGTTCCCTTCGGTCTCGGCACCCAGGGCGAACCAGGCCGAGATGAGCTCGGGGCGCTGGTACGACCAGTAGCGAACGTCCTGGTGCCAGTTGGTCTGGCTCGAGAAGCTCGGCATCTTGGTCATCACGCAGTTGTGATGCGCCTGCGCGAGCAGCACTTGCTCTGTACTGCCGGGAGGCAGCATCAGTTCACGCAATACCTGACCGAGTGCGGGCGAGGCAGCCAGAGCGCGGAACGCCTCGCCACGCTCGTATGCGCGCAGCAGCCTGCGTACCGTCTGGCCGCCCGGCGTCGAGGTCGAGGCCGGCGCACCGGGATACCCGACTTCGGCTTCCAGTTCGAGCGGACCCTCGCGCGCGGCGAGCTGGCGCGCCGACGCCTCGCGCACCTGCTCGACCCGGTCGAGCGGCGTCCATGCCCGCAGCACGAGCAGGCCGTCGCGCTGGAAGGCGTTCCGCTGTTCGACCGTCAGAGTTGCTGCGTTCATTCCGGAACGATACCCGCACTCTTCACGATGCGCGCCCACTTGGCGGTTTCGCTGGCGACGAACCGTCCCAGTTCCTCGGGCGTACTCGACTGCGCCGCGCCGCCGAAGTTCACGAAGAACTCCTGCATCTTGGGCGTCTTCGTTGCACCATTGATCAGTTCGGCCATACGCTTGACCGGTTCGGCCGGCGTGCCAGACGGCACGAACCCCGCGAACCACACGGTCAACTCGTAGCCCTTCACGCCGGCCTCGCTCATCGTCGGCAGGTCGGGCAGGATCGCCAGCCGCTTCGGCGTGGATACCGCCAGCGCACGCAGCTTGCCGGCCCTGACCTGCGGCAGCAGGGTCACCATGTCGGCGATCATCAAGACCACCTGGCCGGAAACGAGGTCGGTCACCGCCTGCGGATTGCTCTTGTACGGTACGCGCAGGAAGTCGACACCGGCCATCTCCTTGTACATCTCGACCGAGGCGCGGGACGAGGCACTGCCTTCACCGAAGTTGAGCTTGCCCGGGTTCTTCTTCGCCAGCGCAGTCAGTTCGGCAATCGACTTCACCGGCAGCGAGGGATGCACCGCGGCGATCAGCCCGGCAGTGCCGATCAGCGACACCGGCGCGAAATCCTTCTGCTGGTTGTAGGGGAGCGACTTGAACAGGCTGGCGTTGGCCGCATTGGTGGTGTTGGTGCCGATCAGCAGCGTGTACCCATCCGCCGGTGCCCGCGCGGCCGCTTCGGCGCCGATCATGCCGCTCGCGCCGGCGCGGTTCTCGACCAGGACCGTCTGGCCGGTCGTCTCGGTGACGAACGCGCCGACCAGCCGTGCGACCGAATCGGTCGCGCTGCCCGCAGCGAAGGGCACGATGAACCGCACCTGTTTTGCCGGGAAAGCCTGTGCCTGAGCGTGACCACCCGATACGAGGAAATGGCCGGCGACCATTGCAGCGGCCATGAAGCTGGCGTTGGTATAGCCGTTGCGGCGAGGCGCCGGCTTGCAGGCGGCGGCGTGCGAATGATGGGGAAGGCAGCTCATCGGGTCTTCATCCTTGGAAAGTGCGTCAGCTCTGGACGGCCAATCGCGGCCCCATCGGGGGCGCTTGCAATTATTGCCGGGATGGACCGCTTCCGCGCATCGGGTTGCCATTCGCAATCCGTCGAATCTGCGTCGATTCAGGCGCCCGCGGCGAACGTCACAGCAGCAGTGCGCCGACGAAAATGCCGACCATCACGAAACCGATCACCACTTTGGCCACCGTGCCTACCAGGATTCCTAGCCATGTCGCAATGCTGACCCTCCCGGCGCCTGAAGCACTCCCCCGGGCATGAAATTCGCCGACGAACGCTCCAATCAGCGGGAAAACCAGCAAGCCCCAGAACCCGCTGAAGATGCCCGCAACCGTGCCGATGCCGGCGCCGATCAGTGCGGCCCGGCTGGCGCCGGCGGTTTTCGCGCCGAGCAGTCCCGCCACGTACTCGAGGACCCAGGCGAGCGCTGTCAGGAATGCAACTACGCCGACAGTTATGCCGGAAATCCGGGTAAATCCTTCACCCCAGGCGCCCAGCGCGACCCCGGCAAAGATCAGGAGCGTGCCAGGCAGCAGCGGGAGAACCAACCCGATCACCCCGGTGACGATCAGCACCGCGGAAATCGCCCAGATCCAGGTCATGTCCATCCGGAGACCCTTTGCACACTTCATGCCCGCCGTTCGTCAATTGCTGCCGATTAACTTGGGCGAAAAGTTCACGTACTACAAGCACTTGAGAAAGGTAGAATGCTTTTGGACATGCGCTGGATGCAATCCAGAGCGTTTATTCCGCCGCCCGGCCGGTAAAGGGCGGAAGAACAGCCTGATTTTCTCCAATGCCCTCGTTTTTTCCCCGTTGCGGCCGATAAAACTCGACCGTTGGTGGCCACTCACGTTCCTCGGAGTGGTCGATTGTACGTAAAGCGCCTCCGGAGGCAGATGTGATTTCTTCGATCGCCGTTACCGTTTCCCGGCTGTTCCTGTGCTCGATGGGTGTATCCCGCAGGGTGCATCAGTTTGCACAGCGGGTGCAGGGCGGGCTATGTGCCCTGCTGGCAGTGATGCTGATCTGCATCGCCGGCATGCCGTCCATGGCCCACGCAGCCGATGCGCCGGCGACCGCCGTTCCTGGAAAGCCCGCCGCGCCTGCAAAGCCGGTCGGGGACTTCATTCCCGACCGCGACTATCGCGTCGGTCCGGAAGACCTGCTCGACATCACGGTGTGGCGCGAGGAGGCGCTCAAGCAGCAGGCGCTGGTGCGCCCTGACGGCGGTATCTCGTTCCCCCTCATCGGAGAAGTGCTCGCCGCGGGCAAGACCATCGAAGAGATCCGCGACGAGATCGCCAAGCGTCTCGAAAAGTTTCTTCCTTCACCGGTGGTGAACGTATCGATCGTGCGCGTTGCCAGCAACCGCATCTACATCATCGGCAA
The DNA here is from genome assembly GCA_019751575.1 of Burkholderiales bacterium. Classification (GTDB taxonomy): domain Bacteria; phylum Pseudomonadota; class Gammaproteobacteria; order Burkholderiales; family CAIKXV01; genus CAIKXV01. The sequence goes on along the minus strand of JAIENF010000651.1, from coordinate 142 downwards.
GGTCAACAAGCCGGGTGACATGCCGGCCGGGCGTTTCGTCGATGTGCTGCAGGCGCTCAGCATGGCCGGCGGGTTGACACCGTTTGCGGCGGAGAACCGCATCCAGATCCTCCGCCGCGAAGGCGGCAAGCAGATCAGCATT
>JAIENF010000569.1 GCA_019751575.1 Burkholderiales bacterium | reverse complement strand
CGCGGTGGTCCCGGACCGGCTGTCGCTCTGCGTCTGGTCGCCGGCGCTGGATCCGACCGGCAATTCGCTGCTCGGGCGCGCCGCGCTCGAAGCCTTCGCCGCCAAGACCGGCCTGTCGGTGTTCTAGCCGCGCCCCGGATACGCCTTCTCGAACGCGGCGAGGAAGCGGGGCAGCTCGGACTCCGGCAGCAGCTGGATGCCCGCGGCACGCGAGCGGCCGCCGCCGGTCTCGAACTGGCGGCAGAGGGCATCGGCGCCTGCCGGCACGCTGGCGGGCGCGCGCACGCTGACCAGGTAGCCGCCGGCACGCACGGTGAGCACCGCGTGCGCACGCATCGGGAAGGCGTTGGCCAGCTGGTTGCTGAAGAAGCCGGAGATGCGCCGCGACCAGGCGGCGTCGGGCAGGATGAACGCGGCGCCGGATTCGCGCACCATCGCCGGTTCCAGTTCGGCCGCGCGTGCGAGGTCGTCGGACAGCGCGGTGCGCAGCACCTCGTACACCGGTTCGGCGACGACGAAGTCGAGCGGGTTCTCGTAGCGGCGGAGCGTCTCGTACAGCTCGTCGGGCTGGTAGTGCAGGTCGTCGAGCGATTCGCCATAGGCGTTGTAGTTCAGGCATTCGCCGAGCACGCGCAGGGTGTGCATCTGCATGTCGTTCATCTCTAGCGGCTCGGCGGCCTTCCACGCGGCCTCGCGCAGGTTGTCGCCGAACGCCGCGACCACTGCCCATGCGCGATACTTGCCATTCAGGAACCGGTCGACGATCAGGCTGGTGCAGGTGTCGGCCGAACCGTCTATGTGGGCCCGGAAACCCGGCCGCTGCGGGATCGTCCCGGCGAAATGGTGGTCGAAGTAGCGCACGCGCGCGCCGGCGTCGAGCACGCGCATCAGCGCATCGCGGTTGACCTCGAGCGAGATGTCGAACACGGTGATCTCGTCGCCGCGGCCGGCATCGACCTGGTCGAGCAGTTCGATGTCGCGCTTGGTGCCGGTGACCAGGATCGCATCGCGCGGTTCGGCCAGGCGCAACTGGTGCAACGCGCACAGCCCGTCGGCGTCGCCATTGAAAACGTCATAGAATTTCATCGATGAATCCTGCGGGGCCGGATACTGAAGTCGTTACGCATGTCGTCACGGATTTCCGGCTGGCACAGGCGCGGGAAAGCCGGCTCGCGTGGTATTTCGCCGGAGCTTACCTGCTGGTCCTCGTCTACGCGAGCCTGTCGCCGTTCACTGGCTGGGCCACGCCCGGCGTGCCGCCGCTGGCCTTCCTCGACGAGCCCTGGCCGCGCCGCTGGCAGCGTTTCGACCTGTTCATCAACGCGGTCGCCTACCTGCCGCTGGGCCTGCTGCTGACCCTGGGCGCAATGCGCCGGATGCGACCGGCGCTGGCGGTGCTCCTGGCGGCGCTGGCCGGTGCGGCGTTCAGCCTCGGCATGGAGACGGCACAGATGTACCTGCCGGGCCGGGTGGCGTCCAGCGTCGACCTGATCGCGAATGCGGTCGGCACGCTGCTCGGCGCGTTGCTCGCCGCGCGCACCGGGCGCATGCCGCTGTGGGCGCATGTGCGCGACCTGCGGCGGCGGTGGTGCCTGCCGGGGCGGCTCGCTGAGCCGGGCCTGGCGCTGGTGGCGCTCTGGTTCCTGACCCAGCTCGATCCGTCGCTGCCGCTGATGTCGTTGCGTGCATTGCCCGATACGCTGCCGATTCCGGGCACCGGCTTCATCCCGCCCAGCGCGTTCTCGGCCGGATCGGCGGCGGCGGTGGCGGTCAACACGCTGGCAGTGGGCCTGTTCGTGATGGCACTGATGCGCCAGCGCTGGCATGCGCTGGTCGCGATGCTGTCACTGCTGGCGATGGCCGGGCTGATCAAGTTCGGTGCCGGCCTTGCGATGCTCAAGGCCGAGGCGGTGTTCATCTGGCTGTCGGACGAGGTGCTGGTCGGCATCGGTGCCGGGGCTGCCCTGGCCGGGCTGATGGTGGCCCTCCCGCGTGCGGCGGTCACCGGCGTGGGCATCGTCGTGTTGTGCCTCTCGTTCCTGTCGATCCACCTGTACGAGAGCCCGCTGCAGCCGGTCGAGGCGCTGTGGCCGTTCCGCTGGAACTATGGCCAGCTGCTGAACTACACCGGGCTGGCGCGCACCGTGGCGGAACTGTGGCCGCTGGCGGCCGCCTTCTACCTGTTCCGTCTGCGCGGGCTGCTGCGCTCGCTATAATCGGCCCTCACCTACCGCGGACCTCCCGATGAGCCACTACAGCCATCATGTCTTCTTCTGCTGCAACCAGCGTGACGGCGGCAGGTCGTGCTGCAACGACCATGCCGCGTCCGAAGTCCGCGACTACGCGAAGAGCCGGGTGAAGGAACTCGGCCTGTCGGGCGAGGGCAAGGTGCGGGTGAACATGGCCGGCTGCCTCGACCGCTGCGACAGCGGGCCGGTGATGGTCGTCTACCCGGAAGCGGTCTGGTACACCTATGTCGACCGCAGCGACATCGACGAGATCATCGACGAACACCTGGTGAACGGCCGCCCGGTGGAGCGGCTGCGGGTCTGAGCCGATGAAGCCGTCGACGCTGAGCCGCTTCGACCTCCGCGGCGCGGCGGGCAACATCGAAGTGAAGCTGAACGACCCGGGCGAGCATCGGCGCGGCATCGCGCTGGTCGCGCATCCGCACCCGCTGTTCGGCGGCACCAACGAGAACAAGGTGGTGACCACCCTCGCGCGCGCGTTCTTCGACGCCGGCCATGTGGTGGCGCGGCCGAACTTCCGCGGCGTCGGCGATTCGGAAGGCGTGCATGACGAGGGCAAGGGCGAGACCGAAGACCTCGCCCTCGTGATGGATGCATTGCGCGCCCGGTTCGGGCCGCTGCCGGCCGTGCTGGCGGGGTTCTCCTTCGGCGGTTTCGTCGCCAGCCGCCTCGCGGCGCGGGCCGAGGCGGCCGGCGACCCGTTCGCGCTGGTGGTGCTGGTCGCACCGGCCGTCGGGCGCTTCGAGGTGGGCACGGTGCGGCCGTCGACCGTGGTGATCCATGGCGAGGACGACGACGTGGTGCCGCTGCGGCTGGTGCTCGACTGGGCACGGCCGCAGGAACTGCCGGTGTCGCTGGTGCCCGGTACCGGCCACTTCTTCCACGGCCGGCTGCCGGTGCTGGCCCGGCTGGTACGCCGCGCGCTGGCGAGCGCCGGCGTCGAATGAGCCCCGCGACCGTCGCGCGCATCAGCGGGCTGCGCAAATCCTACGGGGGGCGGGAAGTGGTCGCCGGCGTCGACCTGGAACTGCACGCCGGGGAATGCTTCGGGCTGCTCGGCCCGAACGGCGCGGGCAAGACCACGACGCTCAAGCTGTGCCTCGGGTTGGCGGAGCCGGACGCCGGCTCGATCGACCTGTTCGGCTTCGACCTGCCGCGGCAGGCGCGCGAGGCCCGGCAGCGGGTCGGCGTGGTACCGCAGATCGACAGCCTGGATCCCGACTTCACGGTGAGCGAGAACCTGCTGGTGTTCGGCCGCTACTTCGGGCTGTCCGATGCGCGGGTTAAGTCGCGCATCCCCGACCTGCTCGAGTTCGCCAACCTCACCGGCCGCGGCGACGCGAAGATCCAGGCGCTGTCCGGCGGCATGAAGCGGCGGCTGACGCTGGCGCGTGCGCTGGTGAACGATCCCGACCTGATCCTGCTCGACGAGCCGACCACCGGCCTCGACCCGCAGGCGCGCCACGTGATCTGGGACCGGCTGAAGCAGCTCACCGCCCAGGGCAAGACGCTGTTGCTGACCACGCATTTCATGGAAGAGGCCGAGCGCCTGTGCACCCGGCTGTCGGTGCTCGACCAGGGCCGCGTGATCGCCACCGGCGAGCCGCGCGCGCTGATCGCCGAGCATATCGAGCCGCAGGTGGTCGAGGTCTATGGCGACGGCATCGACGCCTGGGCGACAACCCATGCAGTCCCGAACAGCGAACGCTGCGAGCGCACCGGCGAGACCGTGTTCTGCTATGCGCACGATGCCGGGCCGCTGGTGGCCAGCCTCACCGGCTGGCCGGGCCTGCGCCACCTGCACCGCCCGGCGAACCTGGAAGACCTGTTCCTGAAGCTGACCGGCCGCGAGATGCGGGACTGAACGATGGCGACCGAACGCATGTCCGTCCCGCCTTCTTCCCGCGCCTCGGTCTACCGGCTGCCCGCGTTCAGCCTGCGCAGCCTGCACGTCTGGCGGCGCAACTTCCTGGTGTGGCGCAAGCTGGCGATCCCGTCGATGCTCGGCAACTTCGCCGACCCGGCGTTCTACATGCTCGCGCTCGGCTTCGGGCTGGGGGCGCTGATCCCGTCGATCGACGGCATGCCGTACATCGCCTTCCTCGCCGCGGGTACCATCTGCTACAGCACGATGAACACCGCCACCTTCGAGGCGCTGTATTCGGCGTTCTCGCGCATGCATGTGCAGCGCACCTGGGATGCGATCCTCAATGCCCCGCTGTCGCTCGACGACATCGTCACCGGCGAGGCGCTGTGGGCGGCGACCAAGAGCCTGTTCTCGGGCGTGGCGATCCTGATCGTCGTCTGGCTGCTCGGGCTCGCCCAGTCGTGGATGGTGCTCTGGCTGGTGCCGCTCGCGCTGCTGATCGGCCTGTGCTTCGCCAGCCTCGGGCTGATCGTCACCGCGCTCGCGCCGAGCTACGACTTCTTCATGTACTACTTCACGCTGGTGGTCACGCCGATGATGCTGGTCTGCGGCGTGTTCTTCCCGGTCGACCAGTTGCCGGCGTGGCTGCAGGCCGTGTCGTCCGCGCTGCCGCTGACCCATGCGGTCGCGATCGCGCGGCCGCTGCTCGCGGGGGAGGTGCCCGGGCAGTTGCCGTTGCACCTCGCGGTGCTGGCAGGTTACGGCCTGGTGGCGTTCCATATCGCGCTGGTGCTGGCGCGCCGGCGGCTGCTACGCTGAACCCTCCTCCGTACCGACCCTGCCGACATGCTCTGGATCAAGGCCTTCCACATCATCTTCGTCACCAGCTGGTTCGCCGGGCTGTTCTACCTGCCGCGCATCTTCGTGAACCTGGCGATGGTGCCGGCCGACAGCACGGCCGAGCGCGATCGGCTGCTGCTGATGGCGCACAAGCTGTATCGCTTCATGACGCCGCTGGCGGTGCTGGCGCTGCTGTTCGGGCTGGTGCTGTGGCTCGGCTACGGCTTCGCTGGCGGGTGGCTGCATGCGAAGCTCGCGCTGACCGTGCTGCTGGTCGTCTACCACCTGTGGTGCGGCCGGGTGCTCGGCGTGTTCAAGGCCGGGGGCAACACGCGCGGCCATGTCTTCTACCGCTGGATGAACGAGCTGCCGGTGCTGGTGCTGTTCGCGGTGGTGGTGCTGGTGGTGGTCAAGCCGTTCTGACGTTCGAGGGTTCGGTGGCCATCGTGCGGCAGGCCCTCGTTGCGCTGGGGCTGGTGATGTTGCCGGGCGTCCCCGGGTCCGCTGCGCCTTCGATCGAAGCGCTGATCGTGGTGCGCAGTTCGCCGCTCGCGGGGTTCCAGTTCCATGCCGGCGAGGAACTGTTCGCACAGATGCAGGTCGGCGATCGGCTGGTGCTGGTGCGCGAGCCGCACAATCCGCACGACCGGAACGCGGTGCGTGTCGAGTGGCGGCAGGTGAAGCTCGGCTATGTGCCGCGGCGCGACAACCCGCAGCTCGCCCGGCAGATGGATCTCGGTGCCGCGCTCGAGGCGCGAGTCTCGAAGCTGCGCGCGGCGCGCAATCCGTGGGACCGTGTCGAGTTCGAGGTGGTGCTGGTGCT
>JAIENF010000282.1 GCA_019751575.1 Burkholderiales bacterium | reverse complement strand
TCGATCCAGAGACGGCGCAGATCGAGGTGCTCCGGCTGCTGACCGTCGAAGACTGCGGCAACCCGGTCAACCCGATGATCGTCCACGGCCAGGTCATCGGTGCATCGGTGCAGGGCCTGTCGGGCACGCTGCTCGAGGAGTTCGTCTTTGACCGTGAAGGACAGATGCTGTCCGGAACCTTCGCCGACTACCTGATCGCCACCGCCACCGAGTTCCCGCGCGTGGATGCGATCAGCGTGAACCTGGCGCCGTCGCCCCATAACCGCCTGGGGCTCAAGGGCGTCGGCGAGGGCGGCACGGAAGGCGTGGGCGCAGCGGTGGCCAATGCGGTCGCCGATGCGCTGCGCGACTTCGGCCTGGCGCTGACCGAACTGCCGCTCAGTCCCGACCGGCTGGCGCGTGCACTGCGAGAAAGTCGAGTATCGCGCGGTTGAACAGCGCGGGCTGTTCGACGTTCGACAGGTGCGACGCATCCGGGATGATCACCAGGTGCGACCCGGGCAGGTTGCGATGGATCTCGCGCGCCATCTCGGGTGGCGTGCCATGGTCCTGGTCACCGACCATGACCAGCACCGGGCAGCGGATCTCGTGCAGGCGGTGCGCCAGGTCGACGCGGGAGATCGCCTCGCAGCAGCCGGCGAAGCCATCCACCGGCGTGGCCAGGATGTCGGCGCCGATGCGGGCCATCACGTCGGGCCGCGCCGCACGGAACGGCGCGGTGAACCAGCGCGCGAGCGTGCTCTCGAGCAGCGCCGGCATGCCCTGCGACTGCGCGATGCGGATACGCTCGCCCCACATCTCCCGCGCGTTCGGCGGCCGCTTGCTCGTGGTGTCGGCCAGCACCAGGCTCTGGAACACGTCCGGATGCGCGAGCGCATAGGTCTCGCCGATCATGCCGCCCATGGACAGGCCGATCCAGTGGGTACGCTCGATGCCGAGATGCGCGAACAGGCCGTGCACGTCCTCGGCGAGCTGGTCCAGCGTGTAGGGACCGGGGGGCGCGCTCGACTGTCCGTGGCCGCGGGTGTCGAAACGCAGCACGCGAAAACGCTCCGATAGCACGTCCATCTGGTCGTCCCACATCGTCACGTTGCAGCCGAGCGAATGCGAGAGCGTGAGCCACGGCCCGGTGCCACCGGTGCGGTCCTCGATCACGTAGTGGATATCGATGCCGTTGGTTCGAACCTTCATGCGGGGCTCCTGACGTAAGATCGAATGATCGCACGGAGAGGGAGCAGCAAGACCATGGCATACGATCCGAACGCGCGGCCCGCGGAGCGCCTGCCCCGCATCCCGCAGGACCAGTGGACCGACGAGCAGCGCAAGGTCGCCGCGGATATCGCGGCCGGCCCCCGTGGCGAGCTGCGCGGACCGTTCATCGCGCTGCTGCGCAGCCCCGGCATCGCCGGACCGATGCAGGAACTCGGGGAGTACCTGCGCTACCGGTCCCCGCTCGACCGCCGTCTGGCCGAGATGGCGACCCTGATGGCCGCCCGCCACTGGACGCAGCAGTACGAATGGAACTCGCATTACCAGCACGCCATGAAGGCCGGGCTTGAGCCGGAGGTCGCGCTGGCCATTGCCGAGGGCCGCCGGCCGCCCTCCATGGCCCGCGACGAGACGCTGCTCTACGACATGTTGACCGAAGCCTTGCAGAACAAGTCTGTCAGCGACGTCACCTATGACGCGGCGAAGGCCTTCTTCGGCGAGCAGCAGTTGATCGACCTGGTGATCATCGCCGGCTATTACGCCATGCTGGCGATGCTGCTCAACGTCGCACGCGCCGCGCTGCCCGAAGGGCGGCAGCCGCAGTTGCCGCCCTTCCCGTACTGATCGGGGGCGGCGGCCGCAACACGCCGGTCAGCTGACGACCTGCAACGTGTCCGTGTTCGCGTAGTCGGACAGCAGTTCACAGCCGTCGGCCGTGACGAGGATCATGTCCTTGAGCTGCATGCCGTAGCCGTAGCCGGTGCGATAGCACAGCGGCTCGATGCTGAACACCATGCCGGCCTCGATCAGCTGGTCTCCGGGGCGGCCGATGATCGGGTTGTTGCCCAGGTAGGGTTCTTCATGCAGGTGCAGCCCGATGCCGTGCCCGACGAACGAGATCGGCGCAAGCTTGATCTCGGTGAGCTTGCGGATGAACGCCCCGTAGACCTCGCGGCAGCTCACGCCGGGCTTGATCATGTCGAGCAGTTGATACTTGCATTCGACGAGGTGCTTCCAGATGCGCTCGGCATGCGGCGGCGCTTCGCCGACCACTGCCGTGGGGCACACACCCGCCTGGTAACCACCGATCACCGAGAAGATCTCGACCCGGCAGACATCCTGCGCCAGCAGCTTGCGCCCGGTCGGGCCGACGTTGGGCAACTGGCTGCGCTCGCCGGTGGCCACGATCATCAGCTTGAACTGCTCGGCGCCCAGCGCGTAGATGTTCCCCGTGAGCGCGGCGGCGATGTCCATCTCGGTGTCGCCCGGATGCACCGAGGACAGCGCGTCGGTGATCGCCTGGTCGGCGATGCGCGACAGCCGGCGCATGAGCGCGATCTCGTCCGGGGTCTTGGACTGGCGCAGGAGGGCCAGCATCGCCTCGCAGGGCTCGAAGCGCGCACCCGGCACGGCACGCACGAGCGCCGCGAAGTCCCCGGCAGGCAGGTAGTCCAGCTCGATGCCGACCTTCCCGGCGGCGAGCCCGAACTCGCGCAGCGACTGCGACAGGGCTTCCATCGGCGAATCGGTGAACTCGGCCCAGATGCGCACCGGCATGTCGGGCGCACGGTTGCGTACCGTCGTTTCTTCCATGTCGACCGCGACCAGCGCGGTGCGGCCGTCGGCGGTGACGATGCTCATGGCATGCCGATGGCGCATCAGCGGCTGCGACGGCACGACGAAGCCGTTGAGCCATCCGAAGTTCTCCGGAGACACGGTGACCACGGCATCCAGCCCGGCCTTCTTCATGGCGGCCACCAGCCGCGCGACGATCTCAGCTCTCAAGGTGTTTCCCCACGTGTGCTGTTCAATCCCGGACCCGGTAGCGCTCGACCTTGGCGAGGTCGACGTCGATGCCCATGCCCGCGCCGGTCGGCACTTCGATGGCGCCGTCGACCAGGCGCATCGGCTCGGCCAGCAGGTCGTCCTTGTAGTAGATGCCACCGACCTGGCCATGCTGCGCCTCGGCCGGCGTCGACACCGGCACGACGCAGGACAGCGTGACGGCCGGGGCCGCGGCCGCGAGGTGGATGTTGGCGAGGTTGCCGACGCCGGTCTCGACCGAGCCATTCACGTTGCACAGGATGCCTGCCGCACGGCAGACGGCGGCGACTTCCATCGCGCGGTAAAGCCCGCCCGGCTTGGTGGTGTAGATCGAGACGATCTGCACCGCGCCCTGGGCGATGATCTGCACCACGTCATGCGCATTCCAGGCGCTCTCGTCGGCCATCACCGGCGTGTCGATCGCGCGCGCGACCTGCGAGATGCGCTCGATGCCCATCACCGGCTGCTCGGCGTACTTCAGGCCGTACGCCTCCATCGCGCGCAGCGTGCGGATGGCCTCGCCCGGCGAGGCATATCCTTCGTTGGCGTCGACGCACAGCTCGACATCCGGCCCCACGGCGTTGCGGATCACGCGCACCACCTCGATGTCGCGCTTCGGGTCGACGCCGACCTTGATCTTGATCGTGCGGATGCCTTCCGCGGCGACCTTGGCCACCTCGCGCTCCGCCTCTTCGATGCCGATCAGGCCGATCGAATGGGTGACCGGAACCCGCGTGCGCGACGCGCCGCCGAGCAGCGCATGGACCGGCACGCCCAGCCGGCGCGCCGCGAGGTCATAGGCGGCGAACTCGACCGAAGCCTTCGCATACGGATAGCCCTTGACCACCGCGTCCATCCGCTGGTGCAGGGCGGCGAAGTTGCCCGGGTCCATTCCGGCCACCGCCGGCGCGAGGTAGCGTTCGATCACCAGCGCCACGATCGACGACGACTCGCCGAAGTAGCGTCCGAACTCGCCGCCCCAGTCCTTCAGCGCCGGCGCCTCGCCCCAGCCGACGACGCCGTCGTCGTCGGTCATCCGGGTCAGCACGTAACGGCCGATCGGCTCGGTCAGGCCGGTCCACTTGTGCTCGCGCCGGGTCGGCAACTGCACGAGCATGGTCTCCACCGATACGATCCTGCTCATCCCCGCCCCTGCACTGTCTGGCCGTCGTCTCGTGGCCGGCACGGCCACCCGCTGTGATCACGAAGGTTGACCGTGATCACAACGGGTGTCAAGCCGCCGCAGGCGTCACTCGGGCTGGATGCCGGCCTTGCGGATCAGCTTGCCGAACTCCTCGAGTTCGCGCCGCACGATCGCCGCGTACTGCTCGGGCGTGTCGCCGATGATCTCGTAGCCGAGAGAATCGAACCGGGCGCGGATCTCGGGCGTCTTCAGCGTCGTCACCACCGCGCCATGCAGGCGGGTGACGATGTCCCTCGGCAGGTTGGCCGGACCCATCAGGCCGAAGCGGCCCTCGAGCGGCACGATCTTGAAGCCGGACTCGATCACCGTCGGCACGTCGGGCACGGCGGCGACGCGCTTTGCGCCGAAACCGGCCAGCATGCGCAGGCGCCCGTCCCTGGCCATGCTGATCACCGGACCGAGGTCGGCGACCATCATGTCGATCTCGCCGGCGACCACGCCGGCCAGCGCCGGGCCGGTGCCCTTGTACGGCACGTGCAGCAGCGACAGGCCGGTGGCCGCGGCAAGCAGTTCGCCGCCGATGTGCGACGTGGCGCCAGGGCCGGAGGAGCCGTAGGTCAGGAACGACTTCTTGCCCTTGCCCAGCCGTTGAAGGTCGGCCAGCGTCTTGGCGGGCACGCGCGGGTTGATCGCGACCACGTAGGGCGTGGTCACGATCGAGGACACCGGGGTGAAGTCCTTGATCGAATCATAGGCGAGCTTCTTGTACAGGTACGGTGCGAAGACCACGCTGCTCTGGCTCATGTAGGTCAACGTGTATCCGTCCGGCGCGGCACGGGCGACGATCTCGGAACCGATGGTGCCGCCCGCACCGCCGCGGTTCTCGAGCAGTATCGGCTGGCCGAGGAGTTCGCCGAGCCTGGGACTGATCGTCCGTGCCACGATGTCGGCCGGCCCCCCCGGCGCGAAGGAGACGATCATGCGGATCGGCTTGATCGGATAGGCGCCCGCGGACTGTGCATGCGCCATGCCGGGCGCACCCGCAAGGAGCATCGCGCCCAGGGCGGTGCCCGCGAGAGCGCTGGCACGGGACGACGGGCGGGCCGTTCTGGAGTGGCCGGAAGCGGAAGGGGCAAGGCGTCGGGAAGACATTCCTGGGGGACTCCTGGTGGATGCGGGCACGGGTGCCACCGGCCACTGCCTTCCGGCGGCGGCGATGATCCATCCGCGTAAGCAAGTTTCCTGCCGCCCGGGCCTGCGCGCAAGCCCCCCGGCCCGCGGCTGTGATCACAAGCTGGAATCACGGCGGTCCGTACACGTGCTTTCCCGCCAGGACAGACTGCCCGAATTGACGGGCCTGCGCGTAGTCCTTAACCTTCGATCTCTGCCGGACAGATTCGCGGCGGACGATTGCTGCAGGCGCATGCCCCCAGGTCAAGACAAGGAGCAGACATGCCGGACGGTTCGCTGAACGATCGAGGCATCGCCTCGCTGGTCGAACCCGGGCGGGTGCATCGCCTGCATGCCCATCTGCGGCGGCGCCATGCCGCCATTCATCCCGCCGTTCATCGGG
>JAIENF010000534.1 GCA_019751575.1 Burkholderiales bacterium | reverse complement strand
GCATCGGCGAACCCGGCGCTGGGCCTGCGTGCGATCCGGCTCTGCCTCGCCGACCCGCCGCTGTTCCATACGCAGCTGCGGGCGCTGCTGCGCGCCTCGGCGTTCGGCACGCTGAACATCCTGGTGCCGATGCTGTCGACCAAGCAGGAGCTGATGCAGACGCTGGCCGCGGTCGCTCGCGCGCGCGCGAGCCTGGTCGACGACGGCATCGCGTTCGCGCCGCAGGTTGCCATCGGCGGCATGGTGGAGATCCCCGCCACCGCGATCTCGCTGGACGTCTTCCTGAAGCACCTCGACTTCCTGTCGATCGGCACCAACGACCTGATCCAGTACACGCTGGCGATCGACCGTACCGATGACGCGGTGGCGCACCTGTACGACCCGCTGCACCCGGCGGTGATCTCCCTGATCGCGGGCGTGGCCGAGCGGGCCGCCCGGGCAGGCGTGCCGGTGGCGGTGTGTGGCGAGATGGCCGGCGACGTGGACCTCACCCGGCTGCTGATCGGGCTCGGCCTGCGCCAGCTGTCGATGCATCCCGCCTTCCTGCTGGAGGTGAAGCAGCGCATCCTGAAGACGCAGCTGTCCGACATATCCGCGATGGCGCGGCGGATCGCCCGCACGCGCGATCCGGACCGCATCCGGCGGCTGGTGGAAAAGCTCAACGCCTGATTGCCTGCGGGACAGTCAGGCCGGCGTTTGACAGCCGGCCGGCGGACGGGGTACCGTCTCATCCAGATTCACGCGCCGATTTGAGTTCAGCTTGCGGGCGCGCTACAAATTCGGCTAAAGAGAAATGAAGATTTCTCCGCCCCGGCCTGCGCAAGCACCCCGGGGCTTTTTCGTTTCGGCACCTTCATTCACGCACCTCCATACACGCTCCGCCGCATGGACACACCCACCCCGGCCCGCTCGGTCGGCGCCGTCAAGCCGCAGACCGCGACCTTCAGCGAACCGCTGCAGTTGCGGTGCGGCCTTTCGATCGCCCGGTACAAGCTGGTCTACGAAACCTACGGCGAGCTGAATGCCGACCGGTCGAACGCGATCCTGGTCTGCCACGCACTGAACGCCTCGCACCATGTCGCGGGCTTCTACGCAGACGACCCGGACAACGTCGGCTGGTGGGACAACATCATCGGGCCGGGCAAGCCGGTCGACACCGACCGCTTCTTCGTGGTCGGCGTGAACAACCTCGGCGGCTGCTTCGGCTCGACAGGCCCGATGAGCATCGATCCATCGACCGGCCGTCCCTACGGGGCCAGCTTCCCGCTGGTCACGGTGGAAGACTGGGTCGCCGCGCAGGCACGACTCGCCGACCACCTCGGCATCGAGCGGTTCGCCGCCGTGATGGGCGGCAGCCTGGGTGCGATGCAATCGCTGTCCTGGACCCGCCAGTTCCCGGAGCGCCTGCGCCATGCGCTGGTCATCGCCTGTGCACCGAACCTGTCCGCGCAGAACATCGCGTTCAACGAAGTCGCGCGGCAGGCGATCCTCACCGATCCGGATTTCCATGGCGGCGACTACTACGCGCATGGCGCAACGCCGGGGCGCGGCCTGCGCGTCGCGCGCATGGTCGGCCACATCACCTACCTGTCCGACGACGCGATGGCCAGCAAGTTCGGCCGCCAGCTGAAGAGCGGCAGCATCGGCTACGGCTTCGAGCCCGAGTTCCAGATCGAGTCCTACCTGCGCTACCAGGGCGGCAAGTTCGCCGAATACTTCGACGCGAACACCTACCTGCGGATCACGAAGGCCCTCGACTACTTCGACCCTGGCCTGGAGTTCGGCGGCGACCTTGCGAAGGCACTGGCCGCCGCACGCGCCGGCTTCCTCGTGGTGTCGTTCACCACCGACTGGCGATTCGCCCCGGAGCGCTCGCGCGAGATCGTGCAGGCGCTGCTGCGCAACCAGCTCGACGTCACCTACGGCGAGATCGATGCGCCGCACGGCCATGATGCATTCCTCCTCGACGACCCGCGCTACCACGCGCTGGTGCGCGCCTATGTGGACCGCATCCATGCCGAGATCAGCGGGGCGGCGCGATGAAGGGACCACGCGCAGACTTCGCGGTGATCGCCGGGCGCATCCGCCCCGGCGCCAAGGTGCTCGACCTGGGCTGCGGCGACGGCTCCCTGCTGCGCCACCTGCGCGAATCCCTCGACGTGCGCGGTTACGGCATCGAGATCGACGACGCGAAGATCCCCGCCTGCGTGAAGAACGGCATCAACGTGCTGCAGATGGACCTCGAGTCGGGGCTCTCCGGTTTCGACCCGGGTTCGTTCGACTACGTGATCCTGTCGCTGACGCTGCAGGCGATGAAGAACAGCGAACGCATCCTGTCCGAGATGCTGCGCGTCGGGCGCGAAGGCATCGTGTCGTTCCCGAACTTCGGCTACTGGCGCAACCGCATCCAGCTCGCGCGCGGCCGCATGCCGGTGAACGACGAGTTCCCGCACCACTGGTACGACACGCCGAACATCCACCTCTGCACGCTGACCGACTTCGAGGCGTTCTGCGCGCAGCATCGCATCCGCATCCTCGAGCGGATCGTGCTGCACGAGGGCCGGGAGGTCACCTCGCTGCCGAACCTGCGCGGATCGCTGGCGGTGTATCGCTTCGGCAGCGGCGTGTAGTCCGGCAGCGGCGTGTAGTCTGGCAGCGGCGTGTAGCCTGGCAGCGGCGCGCAGCCGATGCCCTGCGGCCGGCTGCTCATCGGGTCGTGGGCTAGGCGCGCCCGGATCGGTAGACCTGCCATGCCCAGGCACCCGCGCAGCCGGTGGCCCAGCAGATCCAGGCGGACCACAGGACATGGCTGGGGAAATGCGCGCCACGCGCCACCTGGGCCCAGCCGAACCCGATCCCCGCCACCCAGACGCCCGTCGCGGCAAGACGGGCAGCCACCGGGCGCGTGCCGCGCCAGCGGAAGTACAGTGGCAGGAACGCGAATGCGGCCACCGCATGGCCCGAGGGAAAGCAGCGTGCAGGACCGCCGTCTCCTGCGCCCGGCAGCCAGTGGGGCACGTACGGCGCCAGGCCGCCGAACAGCACGAGGTCGTACGGACAACTGGTCGCGCTGAAGCGCTTCATCGCGGGCACCAAGAGCAGGCCGGCGATGACGAGGAACAGCCAGAAGATCCGCTGCTGGCGCATCGTCGGAGGCCCGCGCAGGAGCAGCGCATCGAGCGCGAGCAGGCTGAACAGCGCGGCTGCGAGCCACCGACCGCCGGTGTGCATCACGTCGCGCGTGAACCATGCATCGCGCAGCGGAAAGCCGCCTGCATCGCCGTACCACTGCGCGACCGCGAGATCAGCGCCGGACAGTTCCCATGCAAGGATGGCCAGCAGGCCCACTGCGCACAGCGCCAGGTCCTGCCGACCCTGCCGTGCCTGGATGGCCTGCAACCCCTGCCAGGGCTGCCGTGGCGCCGTGTCCGAGGGCCGCACCCCGGTCACAGCGGCGAGCCGGTGCGGCAGGGCCGGGTCAGGTCCAGCTCGTCCGCGGAGAGTCCGGTGCGTACATCGAGCAGGCCGAGCACGGTGTGGAACAGATGGTCATGGGCCACCGCGCCCCGCGCGGCCCGCTCGAGCGCCGGCACCAGGCAACCGGGTCGCAGTCCGGCGGCGCGATCGAATCCGTTGCCGACCCACATGATCATCGGCACGCGTGTCTGCACGTCGGGCGCGATCGCGTACGGCATTCCATGCAGGAACAGACCCCGTTCACCGAGCGACTCGCCATGGTCGGATACATAGATCAGCGCGGCGTCGACGCGGTCGGCACGCGCCTTCAGCTTGCCGATGGCGGAGGCCAGCACATGGTCGGTATAGAGCAGCGCGTTGTCGTAGGCATTGACGATCTGCGGCACGGTGCAGCGGCGCAGGTCGTCCTCCCGGCATGCCGGCTGGAACCGCGCGAAGGTCTCCGGGTAGCGTCGGAAGTACGATGGGCCGTGGTTGCCGAGCATGTGCAGGATCCACACCTGCGTGCCTTCCACCGCGGAAAGACGCTCGTCCATGTCCTGGATCAGCCCCTCGTCGAGGCAGCGCCCGTCGCTGCACAGGCCGGGCGCATTGAGCGCCGACACCTGGTCGTTCGGGTGCCCATCGCACAGGCCCTTGCATCCGCTCTGGTTGTCGCGCCAGTGGATGGCGACGCCGGCGCGCGCGAGCACGTCTAGCAGGGATTCCTGGCTGCGGATGGCCGCCTCGTCGTAGTTGCGGCGGCCCACCGGCGCGAACATGCAAGGCAGGGAGACCTCGGTGCTCGTGCCACAGGCGACGACGACCGGGAAGTTGACCGGGGCCAGGCTCGCCAGCTGCGGCGTGGTCTGGCGTTCGTAGCCGTTGAGTCCCCAGTTGGCCGCGCGCGCGGTCTCGCCGACCACGATCACCAGCACCATCGGCCTGCTGCGGCCCGCCCACGACGGGCCGGGCCGCGCATCGAGCCCGATCGCGCGGCGCGGCTGGGTCGCGCCGCGCGTGGCATCGGCCGCGACCACGCCCAGCGACCAGAGGTAGTTCGCCGGCGTGATCAGGTAGCGCACCTCCTTCTGGTTGCGCATCAGCGAGGAGAAGGACTGGAAGTTGGCCAGCACGGTGCCCAGCATCACGGCCGCCATGCCCGCCAGCAGGAGGCCACGGCGGACCAGCGCGCGCAGCGCGAGGCGGCGGCTGCGCAGCGGCCGCGTGACCAGCCGCACCCGCGCCAGCAGCAACAGCGGCAGCCCGGCGTAGATCGCGACATGCAGCAGCAACTGGACGCTGATCAGCTCGCGCGCCTCGGGCAGGTCGGTACGCACGGCGTTGTGCAGCATCGACGGATCCAGGTACACGCCATAGGCGCCTGTGAAGTAGGTCGCCAAGGCGGTGCCGACGATCAGCAACGCGAGCAGCGGCCGCAGCGTCCACCGGTTCGCCGCCAGCAGCAGCAGGAACGCATGGATCGCCGCCACCAGCGCGAGCATGGATGCGCCGTACGCCCAGGTGGACGCTTCCGCCAGGCTGTGCCCCTTGAGCACGGCACCGATGAAGGCATGGTTGGCCGCCAGCGCCCAGAAGAGGGCCGCAGCGAAAACCACCTGTTCCACGCTGGCGCGGATCGTCGGCAGGAAGGCCGGGCCGGATCGAAGCTTCTTTTCGTCTTCCATCGGCACCATTGCAACCGCGCAACCTGAAGCCTTGCTGAAGGCCGCAGCCTGACCCACCCGCAGGCACGGCGACGCCGCTGCGCCGGAGTGGTACCTTTCCGCCCTCGTTCACCCAAGGGTCGCCATGAGGCTGCTGCTGCTCGAAGACGACGCAACGCTGGGAAGCGGGCTGCGCGACTACCTTCGGACCGAGGGCCATCGCGTCGACTGGTGCCGAACGCTGGGCGAGGCGGCAGCGCTGCGTGGCGAGCCGTTCGACGCACTGCTTGTCGACTGGCAGCTTCCCGACGGATCCGGCCTGCAGTGGCTGCGCGACCAGCGCGCCTGCGGCGCAGCGACGCCCGCACTGATGCTGACTGCGCGCGACAGGCTGCAGGATCGGATCGAAGGACTGGACGCCGGGGCGGACGACTACCTGGTCAAGCCGTTCGCACCGGAGGAACTGGTCGCCCGGCTGCGCGCCATCGGACGGCGCATCGCCGGTGGCGGCACGTCCATGCGGCACTTCGGCAACCTCTGCGTCGACCTCGCGGCCCGAACGGTACGGAAGGACGACGCGCGCGTGGACCTGACCGCGCGCGAATGGTCTGT
>JAIENF010000801.1 GCA_019751575.1 Burkholderiales bacterium | reverse complement strand
CCACACCGTCGCGCACGCGCCCGTGGCCGAGGCCGAGGCCACGCACCGCGTGATCGCCCTGTCCACGCTGCTCGAGCAGCCGTTGCTGCTGGTGCATGTTTCCGATCCGACCGCGATCGGGCATATCCGGGCGGCACAGACCCTGGGCGTCAAGGTGCACGGCGAGACCTGCCCGCAATACCTTTTCCTGACCGCCGCGGACACCGACAGGCCAGGCATGGAGGGCGCGATGTGGTGCTGCAGCCCACCGCCTCGCGACGCGGCCGCGCAGGAATCCGTGTGGCGCGGGTTGCAGAATGGCACGCTGCAACTGTTCTCGTCCGACCATGCCCCCTACCGTTTCGACACCAGCGGCAAGCTGCCGCTGGGTGCGGACACCACGTTCAAGGAGATGGCAAACGGCGTGCCGGGCATCGAACTGCGCCTGCCCCTGCTGTTCTCCGAAGGAGTGATGACCGGCCGGATCACGATCAACGAGTTCGTCGCGCTGACCGCGACGAACCATGCGCGCATGTATGGGCTGCACCCGCGCAAGGGGACACTTGCCGTCGGCTCCGATGCCGACATCGTCCTGTGGGACCCGGAGCGGCGAACGACCGTCGACTGGTCGATGCTGCACGACAATGTCGGGTACACGCCTTATGCGGGACGGGAGCTGCGCGGCTGGCCGGTGACCGTCGTCCGGCGAGGGGAGATCATCGTAGAGGGCGGCAATCTGCACGCCGCCCCCGGGTCGGGACGCTACCTGCGCTGCGAAGTGCCGCAGCCGTTGCGGGTGGAAAGACCTGCGCCACCGGAGCGCAGGCTCTTCACCTGAGGCGGCCCTACTTCTTCAGCGAGTCGCGGATCTGGCGCAGCAGCAGGACCTCTTCCGGATCGGCAGGCGCGGGCGGCGGCGGTGCGTCGGCCTTGAGCTTGTTGATCCACTTGACCAGCATGAAGATGATGAAGGCGAGGATGACGAAGTTGAACAGGATGGTGATGAAGCTGCCGTAGGCAAACACCGGGATGCCCGCCTTCTTCAGAGCCTCGAGGTTCATCGCGACGTCCGGTGGAACCGCGCTCAGCGCAATGAAGAAGCTCGAGAAATCCAGCCCTCCGATCACCCGGCCGACGATCGGCATGATCAGGTCACCCACCACCGAGTCGACGATCTTGCCGAACGCCGCCCCGATGATCACGCCGACGGCGAGATCCATCACGTTGCCCTTGACCGCAAAATCCTTGAATTCCTGAAGCATCCCCATCGATCCCTCCGTTCGCATTTAGTGACAATACACGCCCCGTTTTTCAGGGTCCTTGCTTCGCTTGCGGGCGAAGTATCCTTCCCACATGCAAATCGTGCAACGTGAAAATGCGTCCCCACTCACGTGACGGCTTCGAGATCACGACACCCCTGCATGCAACGCTGGAACGCACATGAAGCTCCTGCTGATCAATCCGAACATCACCGACCGGGTCACCGAGATCATGCTCGAGGAGGCCCTGCGTTCCGCTGCCCCGGGCACCCAGGTGTCCGCCGTTTCAGCGCCGTTCGGAACCCAGTATGTCGAGAACCGGGCCGAGGCGGCGATTGCCGCCCACGCGGTGCTCGACGCAGTCGCGACCCATGGCCAAGGCTGCGATGCAGTGATCGTGGCCGCGTTCGGAGACCCCGGCGTGGAGGCCGTGCGCGAGCTGTTCGACATGCCGGTGGTCGGCATTTCGGAGGCTGCATTCCACATGGCCTGGCTGCTCGGCCGCCGCTACTCGGTGGTGTGCCTCACGCCCCGCCTGCGCACCTGGTACATCGAATGCGCGCGGGAAATCGGGCTGGACGGACGCCTCGCCAGCGTGCGTGCGCTGCCTCGGCTGGATGCGGACATCACTGCGGCGAAGGACGCCGCACGCGATGCGCTGCTCGATCAGTGCCGGCGCGCCATCGAAGAAGACCAGGCCGAGGTGCTGATCGTGGGCGGTGGCCCGCTCGCCGGGCTCGCACGCGAGATCGCGCACCTGCTGCCGGTCCCGGTGATCGACGGCGTCAGTTGCGCAGTGCGGCTGGCGGAGGCCCTGGTCGGGTTGCGGCCGGCCGCGCCGTCCGCCGGCAGCTTTGCCCGTCCCGCCGCAAAGCCGGCGCGCGGCCTCGGGCCAGACCTTCTCGCCCGGATTACCCGCGACCCGGGTTGACGGCCGGCAGGCCGGGCGCGAGTACCTCGCTGCCGTAGGCGGCGATCGGCTGCGGCGGGGCGTGGAACTTGCGCACCTTCGAGTGGCTGATGCCCATTCCGATGAAGGCCTCGGCCATCTTCACGCCCGCGACCACCGGGTCGATCACCGGTACGCCGGACATCTCGGACAGCGCCTCGTCATAGCCGCAAAGGCCTGCGCACGCGAGGATCACCACCTCGGCCTGGTCGCGGCTGACCAGTTCCTTCACCTGCACGGAGAGGTCGCGCAGCGCCCGCTCGCGACGGGTCGCTGCCTCTTCGACATTGATGTTGATCGCACGTACCGATGCACACTTCGCCTCGAAGCCATACAGGCGGACGAGGTCCTGCTGGTAGGGAATGAACTGCTCGAGCATGGTGAGCGTGCTGAACCGATGGCCGAGCAGGCAGGCCATCGCCATGCTCGCCTCCGAGATGGACACCACCGGGATGTCGAGCAGTTCCTTCAGCGCATGGATGCCGACGTTGCCGAAGCCGGCGAGCACCACGGCGTCCGGCGGATCCTCGGCCACGCGGCGGCGCACCGCTTCGATCATGTGCGGGGCGCTCATGTAGTCGCCGTACGCGCAATCGATGCTGCGCGTGCCATTGGGCGAAGACAGCCCGCTGATCACCGTTCCCGGCAATGCCCTGCGCCGGGCCGACGCGAGGATCACGTCGAGCACCACATCTGAAGTATTCGGGTTCGCCACCAGCAGCTTCATCGTCGTCCTGTATGCAGTAAGGGTTCCACGGCGGCCCGGCGGGCCGCTTCAGCCGCCGATCAGTTCGCGGTTGACCACGTTCATCGGGGCCCCGCGAGACCAGGCCAGCACCTGCTCGAAGGCCGACTCGAACATGGTTTCGAAGCGGTCGCGGGTGACGTAGCCGACATGCGGCGAGCACACCACGTTGTCCATCGAGACCAGTGGGTCGGTCGCTCCGGTGACTGGCTCCGCGTCGTAGACGTCGAGCGCCGCATGGCCGGGGCGTCCGGCGCGCAGTGCCGCCAGGAGCGCGCCCGGTTCCACCAGCGCGGCACGGCTGGTGTTGACGAACAGCGCATCGGGCTTCATCGCCGCGAGGTCGGCGGCCGTCACGATGCCGTCGGTTTCCGGCAGCATGCGCAGGTGCAGGGTGACGATGTCGGACGTGGCGAAGAACGAACGCTGGTCCGCGGCGGTCGCATACCCGGCATCGCGTGCCCGCTGCAGGCTGCCCTCGCGCCCCCAGACCAGCACGTTCATGTCGAACGCGCGGCCGTAGGACGCCACCAGCGCACCGATCCAGCCGTAGCCGAAGACGCCCAGGGTGAGGCCGCGCAGCCCGCGCCCGAAGCGGGTCTGCCAGCGACCCTCGCGCAGCGCCTGCGCTTCCTGGGGGATGTAGCGCATCGAGGCGAGGATCAGGCCCCAGGTGAGTTCGGCCGTGGTGTACGAAGGGCCGGTGCGGCTGGTGCATACCAGGACGCCGCGCCGGGTGCAGGCAGGCACGTCGATATGCGGAATGACCCCGGTCTGGCTGATGATGCGCAGGTTCGGCAACCGGTCAAGCAGGCTGGCGGTGATCTTCGTGCGCTCGCGCGAGAGCACGAGCGCGTCGAACTGCCCCAGGCGACGGCCGAGCTCGTCGACATCGGTCAGCGGATCGCGGAACACCGTGACACGGTGCCCCGCGAGCTTGCCGTAGGCAGCGAGCGTCGGCACCACGCCGAGGAAGTCGTCGAGGACGGCGATGTTCAAGGCATTGCTCCGTGCATGGCTGCTCGACGCTCAGTTGAGCTGGGTCACGAACTTCGTGACCAGATACCCGTCGAACGTCTCCGCGCCGCCCTCGCTGCCGTAGCCGCTGTCCTTCACGCCGCCGAACGGCGTCTCGGACAGCGCAATGCCGAAATGGTTGATGTTGACCATGCCCGCCTCGATGGCGTTCGAGATGGCGGTCGCGTTGCGCGACGATCGGGTGAACGCGTACGACGCCAGGCCGTAGGGCAGGCTGTTCGCCCGCCGCACCACCTCGTCGAAATCGCTGAAGCGGACGATCGGGGCGATCGGCCCGAACGGCTCCTGGGTCATCAGCTTCGAGTCGTCGGGCACTTCGGTGATCACGGTCGGCGAGAAGAAGTTTCCTGCACCGTCCAGCTTCGAGCCGCCGACGATGACCTTGCCGCCGCGGCGGTCGGCGTCGTCGACGAAACTCTCCATCGTCGGTACCCGGCGCTGGTGCGCAAGCGGACCCATCCGGGTGTCCTTGTCGAGGCCGCTGCCGACCTTCAGCGAAGAGGCCACCGAGGCGAACTTGTCGACGAAACGGTCGTAGGCGAGTTCATGCACGAACATGCGCGACGGGGATACGCACACCTGCCCGGCATTGCGGTACTTCATGTTGGCCAGCAGCTCGGCCGCGCGGTCGACGTCCGCGTCCTCGAACACGATCGCCGGAGAATGGCCGCCGAGTTCCATCGTGCAGCGCTTCATCAGCGATCCGGCCAGGGCCGCCAGCTGCTTGCCCACCGGCACCGAGCCGGTGAAGGAGATCTTGCGCACGATCGGGGACTTGATCAGGTAGTCGGACACCTCGGCCGGTACGCCCCAGACGATGTTCAGGCATCCGGCCGGCAGCCCGGCGTCGGCGAACACCTGCGCGATGATCACGACCGCGCTCGGCGCGTCCTCGGGCCCCTTCAGGACCAGCGTGCAGCCGGCGCCGATCGCCGCCACCACCTTGCGGATCGCCTGGTTGAACGGAAAATTCCACGGCGTGAAGGCCGCACAGACGCCGATCGGCTCGCGGAGAACGAGCTGGCGCACGCCGTCGACGCGCGGCGGGATCACCCTGCCGTAGATGCGACGGCACTCCTCGGCATGCCATTCGCAGTGCTCGGCTCCGCCCATCACCTCGGCCATCGCCTCGGCATACGGCTTGCCCATGTCGAGGGTGATGCCGCGCGCCATCTCGGGCGCGCGCTCGCGGAACAGCTCCGCCGCGCGACGCAGGATCTTGGAGCGTTCGACCGGCGAACTCTTCTTCCACGACTGGAAGGCGCGGTCGGCCGCGGCGAGCGCATGGTCGAGGTCTTCCCGCGTCGCATGCGGCAGCCGGCCGACCACCTCGCCAGTGGCCGGATTGGTCACGTCCTGTTCCACCCGGCCTTCGGCGGCGATGAACCTGCCGTCGATGTAGAGGCACAGCGGTGGGTAGGCAGGGGTGGGCACGGTATCCATTGGGGCTCCTCGGAGGAAAAACGCACGGGCGGAATCCCCAAGGGTAGCCCCGGCAGGCCGCCCGGTTCAACCGCGGCGTTTCACCGCCCTCCCCCGGGCGCGCCCGCGAGCAGGCGTTCGATCTCGCGCACCAGCTTCGGATCGTCGGGCCTCATCGCGGTCGGGAAACTCTGCACCCGGTCGCCGCCACGGTCGACCAGATACTTGTGGAAGTTCCAGCCGGGGGGCGTGCCGCTGCGCCGGGACAACTCTGCGTAGAACGGGTTGGCCCGCCGACCGGAGACCCCGGACGGTTCGAACATCGGGAAGGAAACACCGT
>JAIENF010000623.1 GCA_019751575.1 Burkholderiales bacterium | reverse complement strand
CGCCGAAGCCGGCTCGCTCGCGTGGTTCGACTGGGACGATACGCCGGGCTCGCTGGGCGATGAAGGCCGGCTGTCACGACTCGCACGCTGGGTGCTCGAAGCCGATGCCACGGGCACTGCGTTCGGGCTGCGCCTGCCCGGCCGGGTGCTGCCACCGGCCGGCGGCGATGCACAGCGGGAGTCAGCGCTGGAAGCGCTGGCACTGCACGAGGCCGGCCGATGAACGGCCGCTTCCCCGCGCTGCAGCGACCCTGGCTGCGCGAGGCACTCTGGTGCGTGCTGATCGCACCCATGGTGGCCGCGCCACTGCTCGGTGCAGCGCCACGGTTGCTGCTCGCGATCGGCAGTGCACTCGCCTTCTGGCGTGCCTACGTGATCGGCAAGCGCGCGATGCAGGCGCGGCAGCACGACGTGGCATTGCCGTTCGGGACCCACGGGAACTGGATGCTGCTCGCGTCTCTCGCCGTGGTCCTGGCACCGCATGCCCTGCGCATGCCGGCGTGGCTGAGCGTGCTGGTCGCGCTGTTCATCGGCTGGCGGATCGGCGTCATGCGCGGCGTGCTGGGTCGCCGCCTGCTGCCGCCGTCGCGGCTGCTGCTGGTTTCCATGGTGAGCGCCTCGAGCCTGGGCGTCTTCATGCAGTACGGCACGCTGTTCGGACGGGACCCCGGCGTGGCACTGCTTTCCATCATGATCGCGATGAAGCTGCTCGAGTTGCGGTCCCGGCGCGATGCCACCGTGCTGGTGTTCCTCGCCTACTTCCTGGTGATCACCAATTTCCTCTACTCCCAGACGCTGCCCACCGCATTGCTGATGCTGGTTGCCGTATGGATGGTCACGTCCACCATGATCGGCTTCCACCAGCGCGAGCCGCGTTTCCGGCAGACCGCCTCGCTCGCGGCGCAGTTGCTGGTGCAGGCAGTCCCCCTGATGATCGTGCTGTTCCTGTTCTTCCCCCGGTTGCCGGGCCCGCTGTGGGGCTTGCCGCGCGACGCAGGACACGGCGTGACCGGCCTGTCCGACTCGATGAGTCCCGGCAGCTTCAGCCAGTTGTCCGCCTCTGCCGATGTCGCGTTCCGGGTCGAGTTCGCCGGACCGATGCCACGCGCGCAGGATCTCTACTGGCGGGGACCGGTCTTCTGGCAGTTCGACGGCCGCGCCTGGACGATCGGCAGCGCGCCGCCGGGCCCGGGCACGCAACCGGTGGTGCGTGCGCTGTCCGAGCCCGTCGCCTATGCCGTCACGCTCGAACCGCATTTCGAGCGCTGGCTGCTGGCGCTCGACATGCCGACTGCCTTGCCGCCGGAGGCGCGCATGTCGAGCGAGTTCGTCCTGCTGGCAAACGGGCAGGTGCGCAACCGGGTGCGCTACGAGGGGCGCGCCGCGCTCGACTACCGTGCCAACGAGAACGAGACCGAAGCCAACCTGCGCCGCGCCCTCCAGCTGCCCGCGGGCCTCAATCCGAGGACGCTGGCACTCGCCGCGGAAATGCGTGCGGGAGGCCTGTCGCCAGAGCAGGTCGTCGAGCGCGTCCTCGAACGGTTCCGCACCGAAGACTTCTTCTACACCACGAATCCCCCGTTGCTCGATTCCCAGCATACGGTCGATCAGTTCCTGTTCGAATCGCGGCGCGGATTCTGCGAACACTACGCCTCGGCGTTCACCGTCCTGATGCGTGCCGCCGGCGTGCCTGCACGCGTGGTCACCGGGTACCAGGGCGGCGTGGTGAATCCGGTGGGGAACTACCTGGTCGTGCGGCAGGCGGAAGCCCACGCATGGAGCGAAGTCTGGCTTTCCGGCCGTGGATGGATACGTGTCGATCCGACCGGCGCGGTCTCGCCCCTGCGGGTCGAGTCCGGCATCGCAGCCTCGATCCGCCAGGGCGATCCGCTGCCGCTGATGGTCCGCGGCTCGCTGCCGTTGCTGTCGAGGGCAGGCTTCGCGGTGGATGCAGTGGCCAATGCCTGGAACCAGTGGGTGCTGTCCTACAACAACCAGCGCCAGCAGCAACTGCTGCGCAACCTGGGCATCGAGGCCGGCGACTGGAAGACCCTGTCGGTGATCCTGCTGGCCGGTGCCTGTGCCGCGACGCTGCTGGCAGCGCTGCTCGCCCTGCGCAGCCTGCTGCCCGGCCGCGAGGACCCGGTCGTCAGGGCGTGGGAACGGCTGTGCCGCAAGCTCGCACGCGCGGGGCTCGTCCGGGCTCCCGGTGAAGGCCCCACCGCCTTCGCGCGCCGCGTGGCGACGGCGCGCCCGGATCTCGCAGTCCCGGTCGGAGAGATCGCGGCACGGTATGTCCGGCTGCGCTACCAGCCACCCATCCCCGGGCTTGCTGCCGCGTCCGGCGTGACGGAACTCGATCGCCGGATACGGACGCTAAAGACCTGAGGCGGCCGGCCGTTAACGGAGTTCCCGCAACCGCAGTCCGGCCCGCATGAGCGAAAACAGCGCAGCATCCCAGGCAGGCGCTTCAGGCCCGGCCGACGACCCTGATGCCACCCGCGCCGGTGCTCCGGGCGATGCCGACGAGACGATTGCACCGGACATGGCGCCGACCGCCGGCGCCTTCGATACCCTGGGTGCATTCGATACGGCGGCGCCTGCGCCGGATGGCACGACGACCGGGCAGGAGGCTGCGGAGGATGACGCAGCCGGCGAGGACGGCACGGTCCCGGCGGCCCGCGGCAGCCTGCTCGCACGGATTCCCGGCGAGCGCCGGCACTGGATGCTGGCCGGCATGGTGGCCGGCGGCGTCCTTCTCGGCGGCCTGGCGAGCGGAGGCGTCGCATGGAAGATGATCAGCAGCCGAAACGCGGAAGTCGAGGCACGCACCGCGAAACTCGACCTCCAGTCGAGCCGGCTCGCCGAACAGGAAAACCGGATAGAGGTATTGACGCGCGCCGTGCGCGAGCGTCCGCTGCCGGATGACACCCCCGCCGGCTCCCCCGCGGAGGCACCGGCGGCGAAGCCTGCCGAACTCGCCACGCCGGCGGCGAAGGCTGCCGAACTCGCCGCGCCGGCGGCGAAGGCTGCCGAACTCCCCGCCCCCGTGGCGAAGCCCGCCGCCCCCCCCGCCCCCGCGGCGAAGGCCGAAGAACCACCCGCCCCGCGGGCGGAACCCGTATCGCGCCCGAGCCCGCCGGCGGGCGCCACGGCAGGCGTCCCGCCAGCGGTTGCTGGCAGCGGCATCTGTGACGTGCCCGGCGGCAGTGCCGGCGCCGCCCAGATGCTCAAATGCATCGAATGGTTCGCCGGCCGCAGCAACCCGCCGGCGAAGCCGCCAGCCCCCTGACCCGGGACCCGGCTCAACCGGGGAGTTCCGGCTCCACTTCGAATCGCACATGCTCGAAGTTCACGCCACGTTCGAGCAGTTGAAGGAACTTGATCGTGGTGCGCCTGCCTTCGATCACCAGGCGGAAGCGGCCGTTGTCGACATACACGCCGGGCTCGACCAGCACCGAGTTGTCCTCCAGCAATGCGATCGCGTCGAAGTACACGGAGATGCCCGGATCCTGGGACCGCTCGAACACGGACACCTGGCGGTTGTCGAGCGCACCGATCCGGCCACAGCGCCCGGTACCCGGGAACCGCTGCATGCCGACCGTGGCCTGTCCCTTCGCGTTCCGTGACAGCCGGCGTATCACGCCAGCCGTCCAGTCTTCACTCCCGCTGCGCCGCAATCCGAGCAGGCTGCCGACCTGCATCCACTGGGTGGCCCCCTGTGCGATCGCGCCAAAGCCGAAGTCGGAGGCGTCCGTCAGCACCCATTCGAGCGTCATCTGGCGGTTCTGCGCCTCGATCATCGCACGCACGCGGGCGACCTCGTCCCCGGGACCCGGCTGGCCGTCGCGCTGTTCGGCCACGAAACCGTAGCGGCTGAACTCTTCCCGCTGCTGCCTGCTCAGGTCCACGCCGGCCTGGCCTTCGGTCAGCCGCAGGTAGGCGACGCCGGCGATCAGACGCCGGATCTCGCGATAGCCATGCACGACTTCGAGGCGCTCCTGGAGCACGGCACGGTCATGCACCCGCCGCGGCGGGGTCCTGGACCAGTGCACGACGAGCTTCTCGACGAGGTTGACTGCGCTCTGCACGCCTTCGAGCCCTTCGAGCGTCAGATACGCAGGCAACTCATGGGTGCGCCGCATCTCGCGAGCCAGGCTGACCAGCTTCGCATGAACCTGCCCCGGGCCGAGGTAGCGCTGGGACATGCGCGGCGTGGCGTCACGGCTCCAGCGCTGAGGGGCCCCCGGCGTGGCAAGGTCGACGAAGAAGGGAGTGTCGGCATCCGGGGCTTCACGGACCGCGAAGAAGCTGAGCACTTCGCGCACCACGCGGTCGAGGTACTCCATCTGCACGTGGTCGAGGTTGCTGATCGGGGCCAGCTCGAACCAGACCGCCGCGAGGAACTCGCGATAGGCGGACGTGTCCGCCGTCGCGCCAGCCAGGCGCACGGACTTGCGTGCGACGCCGAGGTGCTCGGCCAGCTGGTAGGTGCCGTAGAGGTCGCTCCACGTCGAGGCATCCACCGCCCTGTAGCGCATCCGCATCAGCTTCTTGCGCTCGACCAGCGCCGCCATCGCGCGCGCCGCCATCAGCGTCGCCGTGGCCTTGTCCCGTTCCAGCGGCCTGTCCGCATCGAACAGGTCGCGCAGCGCGCTGCGGCAGGCATCGAACACCTGACCGTGGTACGTGGACAGGGCGAACCACGTCTGCTCGGCCCGGTGCTGCGTCGGTGCCGAGGCGAGGTAGTCGAGCATCACTTCGTGGGTGAACCGCGCGCCCTCGGCGTCGATCGCACGGATGGCGGCGAGCCGATCGGAGGCGCCGAGATCGGCTCGATCGGTCAACGTGAGCCAGTCGCCGAGATCCTGCAGCGCCTTCATGCCGTTGCCGCGCGGAAGATCGTCGATGATCTCCCGCAACGACGCCGCGCCGGCGAGCGGATGCGTCGACTTCTTCCCGATCCCGAGGTTCCTGCTTAGCCAGTCGAACACGACCCTTATGTCCCCTGGAACATGACCGGCCTGGGCCGGCACAGCGATGCGTCAGGCATCCTCGCCCGCAGGCCGCGTCCGGCAAGGCGTTGCTGGTTCGACAAGCGTAACGTCAATGCCTTCCTGCAACAACGCTTTCGGCACACGCATTACGGACAGGTTGCCAGGCATGCGTCGCGACGATCACGAGGACCCATCGGGCGGCAGGTAGCGCAGCGGGTCTATCGGGCGTCCCATCCGGCGGATCTCGAAATGCAGCTTGACCCGGTCCGAATCCGTGCTGCCCATCTCGGCGATCCGCTGCCCGCGGCTGACTGTCTGGCCTTCCTTCACCAGCAGCTCCGAAGCATGCGCGTAGACGCTGACATACTGGTCATTGTGCTTGACGATCAGCATCCGTCCGTAACCCCGGATGGCGGAACCGCTGTAGACCACCCGGCCATCGGCGCTGGCCAGGATCGGTTGACCCGCCTTGCCGCCGATGTCGATGCCCCGGTTGGTGTCGGAAAACCGCTCGATCAGCGGACCGGAAGTCGGCCATCCCCACTGGACCGCGCCGGCCGTGGCGGTCGTGTCCGGTTTCGGCGGCAGGACAGGGTCGGGGGTCGTCACCGCGGGCGGCTCGGGCCGGGCCACGACCGGCTCGCCGGGGCGGCGTCCGGCGGCCGTGGCATCGGCCAGCGCGCGGTCGGAAAACGGTTGCCGCAATGCCCGCGGCTCGGTGCGC
>JAIENF010000757.1 GCA_019751575.1 Burkholderiales bacterium | reverse complement strand
GGTGTCGAGCGGGATGCCGGCGCCGGTGGCTGCAGCGGTCCCGGTGCGGGGCTGGCGGCCGGCGGTGGCAGCAGCGTCACGGCGACCAGGGGAGGCAGTCCCGCTGCCGGCGGGTCGGCCGGGTCGCCCGGGCGCATCGGCGCCACGGACAGGGTGAGCGCATGCAGCAGCAGCGAGGCGAACAGTGCCCATGCGAATCCGCGCCGGTGCGCCCCGGCGGCGTTCGGGTTCACTGTCCGCCGATCTGTACCAGCACCTGGTCGAATGCCGCGCCGTCGGGTTCGGCGACCAGGATGCGTACCGGGATCATGCCGCGCCCGGCGGCAAGCCAGACGTCGGTGGCGTTGTCGTCCTTTTCCCGCACCCGGGTCACCCGGATGGTGTCGAAGCTGCCGGCCGGCGTGGTGAGCGGCTCCCGGCCAGAGACGGTGAAGCGGTAGCGGCTGACCCGCCGGCCGTCCGTCATCGGCGCCTCCCATTCGGTGGCCGGCAGGCCGGGCGCGCGGCCGGCGCGCAGGGCGAGCGCATACGGGAAGCTGAGGCGGTCGGTGGTCCCCGGCGCCAGGGGTTCCCCGTCGCCTTCGGCCGGATCGGTGCCCGGACGGTCGAAACGGATACGGTTCGCCACCCAGTCGAAGCGGGCCCGCAGCAAAGGGTTGGTACCCCGCTGGTCGGTGAACTGGTCGGGACGCAGCCCTGCAGCACCGAGGGTGCCTCGGCTCTCTCGCCGCCAGCCCTGGCCGCGCGCGAGGAGGGCAGCGACACCGACTGCACGCGCCTCGCTCGTGATGCGGTACGCATTGCCGTCGCGTTCGAACGATTCGATGACGCGGGCGATCTCGAGGCCGTTGCGCGACAGCGAATAGACCAGGGCGAGGCGTGCCGGCAAGGAGTCCCTGTCGTCCGCGCCGTTGCGGCCGCCGGCACCCGGCGTCCCGCTCGCGCCTTCGGCCGCCTGTGCCTCGGAACGATACGGTCCGGCCGGCAGCATCGCGCACACGAGCGCCGCCAGTGCGGCCGAGCAGGCGGTGCGCCGGTGGATCGGGCCATGCGTGCGGGGCGATTCCATCTGGCCTCCCGGTGGTCAGTCCAGTGGCGGCACGACCAGCGCGCCGGTCGCCGCCGGCGCGGGGTTGCCGGCGGCCGCCGGGGCGAGCCGCACCCTGCCGCTGTCTACGGAGAGCCTGCCTTCCGCGAACCAGCGCACCGCCTGCGGATACAGCCGGTGCTCTTGTGCCAGCACCCGTGCGGACAACGTGTCTTCGGTGTCGTCAGGGTGGACCGGCACGGCGGCCTGCACGATGATCGGTCCGCTGTCCAGCGTAGAGGTGACGAAATGCACCGTGCATCCGTGCAGTCGCACGCCGTCGGCCAGCGCGCGCCGGTGGGTATGCAGGCCGGGATAGGCGGGCAGCAGCGAGGGATGGATGTTGATCATCCGCCCGGCGTAGTGGTCGACGAATCCCGGGGTGAGGATGCGCATGAAGCCGGCCAGCACCACCAGCGCGGGGTCGTGCCGGTCGATCGCCTGCATCAGTGAGGCATCGAAGGCCGCGCGCGGGTCGGCTGCGGCAGCGAACGCCCGGTGGTCGACGACTTCGGTGGCGATGCCGTGGGTGCGCGCGAACGCGAGGCCCGCGGCATCGGGGCGATTGCTGACCACCGCGGCGATCCGGCACGGCGGATCCGATTCGACGATCGAACGCAGGTTGCTGCCGCGCCCGGATATCAGCACGACGACCGACGGGCCGGCCGCTGCTTTCGCGCCCGGGGTGGCCGTCATGCGCGCCTGCCGTCGGCGTGCATCAGCGGATCGCGGCCTGCGCTTCGTCGCCGCGCCGCGCGCGGATCGTGCCGATGCGGCTCACCGTCTCGCCGGCGCTCGCGAGGTGTTCGACCGCCCGATCGGCATCGGCTGCAGCCACGACCAGCACCATGCCGATGCCGCAGTTGAAGGTGCGGTACATCTCTTCGTCCGCGACGCCGCCGGCCGACTGCAGCCAGCCGAACAGTGGCGGGCGCGGCCAGCTCGCGCCGTCGATCTCGGCGACCATCGTGTCGGGCAGCACGCGCGGCAGGTTGCCGGGCAGGCCGCCGCCGGTGATGTGCGCGAGCGCCTTCACTGGCATCGCCGCCATCAGCGCCAGCACCGGCTTCACGTAGATGCGGGTCGGCGCGAGCAGCGCATCGGCGAGCGGCCGTCCGTGGAAGTCGGCGGCGAGGTCGGCGCCGGAAACCTCGACGATCCGGCGCGCCAGCGAATAGCCGTTCGAATGCAGGCCGCTCGCCCCCAGGCCGAGGATCACGTCGCCCGCGGCGACGGTCGACCCGTCGATGATCTTCGACTTCTCGACCACGCCGACGCAGAAGCCGGCGAGGTCGTACTCGCCGGCGACGTACATGCCGGGCATCTCGGCGGTCTCGCCACCGATCAGCGCACAACCGGCCAGCTCGCATCCGTGCGCGATGCCGCGCACCACCTCGGTGGCGACGTCCACTTCCAGCTTGCCGGTCGCGTAGTAGTCGAGGAAGAACAGCGGCTCGGCACCCTGTACCAGGACGTCGTTCACGCTCATCGCGACCAGGTCGATGCCGATGGTGTCGTGGCGGCCGAGCGCGAACGCCAGCTTCAGCTTGGTGCCCACGCCGTCGGTGCCGGAGACGAGGACCGGCTCGCGGTAGCGTTTCGGCACTTCGAACAGCGCGCCGAAGCCGCCGATGCCGGCCAGCACGCCTTCGCGCCGGGTGCGCGCGGCCAGCGGCTTGATGTTCTCGACCAGCGCGTCCCCGGCGTCGATGTCGACCCCGGCTTCGCGGTAGGTCATGCCGGACGTTGTGCCGCCGGGTGTTCTGGGGTGGTTCTCGTTCAAGGGGGCGGCTCGCAGTTGAGTTCCGGGGGCGTCACAGATACATTCCGACCGTGATTCTAACAAAGCCGCACTCCAGCCCCCGCACGGGCTCCCGTCCCGGGGGCGGCGGGCGCACGCCAGTGCGCGGGTTGCGCGGCGGGCGGGTGCGTCCGGTGCACCGGGCCGGCATGGCCGCCTGCGCGATCGTCAGCCAGCGTCCGGCGCGATGAGCGTCCCGCTGCAGCCGCGCCCCGAACTCCTGACCTGGGCCTTCTGGCTGGCCCTGGTGGCGTCCACCGGCTACCTGTTCTACCTGCTCGGCCCGGTGCTCACCCCCTTCCTGTTCGCGCTGATGGTCGCGTACATCTTCGAGAAGGTGGTCGCCAGGCTCGCCGGCCGGGGGATGTCGCGCAGCCTCGCAGCGGGCCTCGTGCTGCTGCTGATCATCCTGGCCACGGTGGCGATGGTGCTGATCCTGCTGCCGCTGCTGCAGCAGCAGCTGGTACGGATCACCGAGACGATGCCGCGCTTCTTCGAATGGGCGCGCGCGAACGTCGAGCCGCTGGTCGAGGAGCACCTCGGCCTGCAGGTCGAGTTCGACCACCTGCGTGCGCTGGTGCTCGAACAGCTGCCGTCCCCGCAACGCATCGCCGGCTGGGTCGTGCCCTCGCTGACCAGCGGCGGCCTCGCCCTGGTGGGGTTCTTCGTGAACCTGATGCTGGTTCCCGTGGTGCTGTTCTACTTCCTGCGCGACTGGAGCGAGATCGTGTCGGAGATCGACTACCTGCTGCCGCGCGCCCAGCATGCAACGATCGCGAGGCTCGCGCGCGAGATCGATGCGGTGCTCGGCGAGTTCCTGCGCGGCCAGCTGTCGGTGATGCTGGTCATGGCCGCCTACTACGCGATCGCGCTCTGGCTGGTCGGGGTCGAGTACGCGGTGGCGATCGGGCTGCTCACCGGCCTCATCGTTTTCATCCCGTATGTCGGTGCGGTGTTCGGCATCGTGCTCGGCACGGTGGTGGCCGTGATGCAGTTCCAGTCGCTCGGGCCGCTGCTCTGGGTCTGGGCCGTGTTCTTCGTCGGGCAGTTGATCGAGGGCTACGTGGTGGTGCCGAAGCTGGTCGGCGATCGCATCGGCCTGCACCCGGTGGTGGTGATCTTCTCGCTGCTGGCGTTCGGCCAGGTGTTCGGGTTCTTCGGCGTGCTGCTGGCCCTGCCTGCCAGCGCCGCGCTGCTGGTCTGGCTGCGCTACCTCCGGGGACGCTACCTGGCGAGCCCGCTGTACCAGGGCTGAGATGGGCGTCCCGTCGAAGCCTGCCGGCGCACCGGTCGGACCACTGCCGTTCGGGACGACCGGTGCGCCGGCAGGCGACCTCGCGGGTGGCACGCGCATGGACGCGCTGGCGCCGCGGCATCCGCAGGGCGTGCTCGACCTGGTGCCGCAACCGATGCAGTCGTTCGACAACTTCATCGTCGGCGACAACGCCGAGCTGGTCGAACTGCTGCGCGGCGATGCCGCTGCGGCACCGGGCCGTTTCTTCTACCTGTGGGGGGCACCCGGCGCCGGCCGCAGCCACCTGCTACGCGCGGCGGCCGGGGCGGGCGTTCCTGCGGGACGCTACATGGACCTGCGCGAGCCCGATGCGCCGCTGGGCATCGAGCTGCTGTCCGACGTGCAGGGCAGGCCGATCGCACGGCTTGCACTCGACAACGTCGACGCACTCGATGCCGGCGGGGAACAGCGGCTGTTCAACCTCTACAACACGGTTCGCCAGGAGCACCCGCGGTGCAGCCTGCTGGTGTCCGGGTCGCGGCCGCCGGCGGCGCTCGCGCTGCGCGCCGACCTGGTGACCCGCCTGTCCTGGGGGCTGACCTACCAGGTCCATCCGCTCACCGACCTGCAGAAGGCGGCGGCGATGGCCGCGCATGCCCGCGCGCGCGGGGCCGGCATCGGGCCGGACGTGCTCGAATGGCTGCTGCAGACGATGCCGCGCGACCTGCCGACCCTGCTCGCCGTGGTCGATTCCCTCGACCAGTATTCGCTGGCCGCGAAGCGTCCGGCCACGCTTCCCCTGGCGCGCGAATGGCTGCGCAGCCTGGGCTGACCTTGCCCCACGGAAAGATGCCTCGATGAAACTCGTCCTGTTCGACCTCGACAACACCCTGCTCGCCGGAGACAGCGACTACGAATGGGGCCAGTTCCTGATCGACACGGGCGTGCTCGACCGCACCGAGTACGAGGCGCGAAACCAGTCGTTCTACGACCAGTACAAGGCGGGCACCCTCGACATCATGGAGTTCCTCGCCTTCGCGCTGGCGCCGCTGGCGAGCCATCCGCGCGAGACACTGGATGCCTGGCATGCCGGCTTCATGCAGCGCAGGATCCTGCCGATGATCGGCGCGCCGGCGCGCGCACTGGTCGCCCGCCATGCCGGTGACCTGTGCGCGGTGGTGACGGCGACGAATTCCTTCGTCACCGAGCCGATCGTGCGCGAGTTCGGCATCCCGCACCTGCTGGCGACCGAGCCGGAACAGGACGGCCAGGGCCGGTTCACCGGCCGCGTCGCCGGCATTCCCTGCTTCCGGGAGGGCAAGGTGTCGCGCGTGCAGGCCTGGCTCGCCGGTCTCGGGCACGAGGTGGCGGACTTCGATGAGCAGTGGTTCTACAGCGATTCCGCGAACGACCTGCCGCTGCTCGAGCGGGTGAGCCATCCGGTCGCGGTCGATCCGGATGACCGGCTGCGGGCGGTCGCGCTGCAGCGCGGATGGCCGGTCCTGGCGCTGAACCGGTGATGTCGCCGACCCGGCCGCGCCCGGGCGGGCGGCGCACGCTCGCGGCCGATGCCGGAAAGCGCGT
>JAIENF010000647.1 GCA_019751575.1 Burkholderiales bacterium | reverse complement strand
GTGATCGTTCCCTTCGGTGTGACGGTCACGTACATCCCGTCTCGATCCGCGAGTTTGTAGTTGGCAGCCTCTGGTTTGATGTTCCTGAGCGTGGCGTCGGACAGCATTGGCGATCTCCCAGAGCTGGCCCCACGTACTTGGACAGGTTTTCGAGGAAGATAAGTGGAGTCTCTGCGGTGTGGGGATCAGTCATGGCACGGGTGGGCGCGCTGACTGACCCGATTCACTGTCATGCTGCCAACTGCAGTTGTTGCATGCCGAAGTACATCTGATCGGGCGTTCGGCCCTGATGAACGCTATGCGGACGCTGGCTATTGTAGAACGCCAGGTAGCGAGCGATGCCTTCGCGCGCTGCGCTCACGCTGTCGTACGCGTGCAGGTAGACCTCCTCGTACTTCACCGACTTCCAGAGCCGCTCGACGAACACGTTGTCGCGCCAGCAGCCCTTGCCGTCCATGCTGATGGCGATGCCCTCGCGGCTGAGCACGGCGATGAAATCCCCGCTGGTGAACTGGCTACCCTGGTCGGTATTGAAGATCGCCGGCGTGCCGTACTTGGCTATGGCCTCTTCGATCGCGTCGATGCAGAAGCCCGTGTCCATCGAGATCGATACCCGATGAGCCAACACTCGGCGCGTTGCCCAGTCGATGATCGCCGCGAGGTAGACGAAGCCGCGGGTCATCGGGATGTAGGTGATGTCCATGGCCCAGACCTGGTTGGGCTGATCGATGACTCGATTGCGCAGCAGGTACGGATAGACCGAATGCTTTGGATGCCGACGACTGGTGTTCGGACGGCGGTACAGCGCCTCGATCCCCATGAGGCCCATCAGCGTCCCCACATGCTTGCGGCCAACGAAGTAGCCGTCCTGCCGAAGAAGGTCACGCAGCATGCGGGCACCGGCAAACGGGTGCTCCAGATGCAGCGCGTCGATGCGGCGCATGAGCTGAAGGTCCTCGACCGGGATCGGCCGAGGCTGGTAATACGCCGTGGAGCGCGCCAGTGATAGCAGGCGGACCTGTTGGACGACGGGCAGCTTGTGGGTGGAGTCGATCATGCTCTTGCGTTCGGCTATTTCTCGCGCCCGAGCGCGCCGGACAAAAAATCGATCTCCAGTGCCTGCTGGCCGATCTTCGCGTGAAGGGCTTTCAGGTCTGGGCCGGCCTCACGCTTGTCGCTGGCGGTGGCGAATACGCTCGACGCTCGTTCCAGCAGCTCGCCTTTCCATTGCGTGATCTGGTTCGGGTGAACATCGAAACGCTCAGCCAGCTGCGCCAGCGTGTGCTCGCCTCTCAAAGCGGCCAACGCCACCTTCGCCTTGAAGGCGGCTGAGTGGTTCCTGCGGGGTCGTCTCATCGTCTATGCTCCTGTCTGGGCGCCTGGCGCCGCCTATTGGAGCAGAGACTTCACTTATCCGGGTGTCCGAATTCCTGGGGCCCGCTCTCCCTAACGCCAAAATTATACCGTCAGGCCATAAAACCTGCTATTTCTTCATAATCTATTGTTTTATAACGATTTCTATCTATTTTTCTACCGTCAAACGCCAATTCTGGTTGACGGTATATTTTTTATGGCAGGAGCGCTTGGAATTTCTACCGTCAGATATACCGTCAGATTGAACTGGGTACCACCGATAGGTAGCGATAGGTACTGAAAGGTCTTATTTCTGTATATCAGCCACTTACATAATTATTTCGATAGGTAGCGATAGTCCTCGAAAGCAGGCGTTTTATTCCCACTCGATCGTCGCCGGCGGCTTCCCCGATATGTCGTACACCACCCGGTTGATCCCCCGCACCTCGTTGATGATCCGGTTGGAAACCCGCCCCAGCAGTTCGTGCGGCAGGTGCGCCCAGTGCGCCGTCATGAAGTCCTGCGTCTGCACCGCGCGCAGCGCGACCACGTACTCGTAGGTCCGCCCGTCCCCCATCACGCCGACCGCCTTCACCGGCAGGAATACGGCGAAGGCCTGGCTGGTCAGGTCGTACCAGCTCTTCCCTTCATGTGACGTCTTGCGCAGTTCGTCGATGAAGATCGCATCGGCACGGCGCAGCAGGTCTGCATACGCCGGCTTCACTTCGCCGAGGATACGGACGCCGAGGCCCGGCCCGGGGAACGGATGCCGGAACACCATCTCGCGCGGCAGGCCGAGCGCGAGGCCGAGTTCCCGCACCTCGTCCTTGAACAGTTCACGCAGCGGCTCGAGCAGCTTCAGGTGCAGCGTATCCGGCAGGCCACCGACATTGTGGTGGCTCTTGATCGTGGTGGCCTTCTTGGTCTTCGCACCCGCCGACTCGATCACGTCCGGATAGATCGTGCCCTGCGCCAGCCACTTGGCGTTCGGCAGCTTCGCGGCTTCTTCCTGGAACACATGCACGAACTCGCGGCCGATGATCTTGCGCTTGGCTTCCGGGTCGGCGCAGCCTTCGAGCGCGCCGAGGAAGCGCGGGCCGGCATCGATGCGGATCACCTTCACGCCGAGGTGGCGGCTCAGCGTCTCCATCACCTGGTCGCCCTCGCCCAGCCGCAGCAGGCCAGTGTCGACGAAGATGCAGGTCAGCCGGTCGCCGATGGCCTTGTGGATCAGCGCGGCGGCCACGGCCGAGTCGACGCCGCCGGACAGGCCGAGGATCACCTCTTCGCTGCCCACCTGCGCCTTCACCTGCGCGCTCGCCTCGGCGACATAGTCGCTCATCACCCAGTCGGGCGCGCATTCGCAGATGTCGATCACGAAGCGCGCCAGGATTCGCGCGCCCTGCACGGTGTGGGTCACTTCCGGATGGAACTGAACCCCGTAGAAGTTGCGTGCCGAATCCGCCATGCCGGCGATCGGGCAGCTGTCGGTCGAGGCCATCAGCTTGAAGCCGGGCGGCAGTTCGGTGACCTTGTCGCCGTGGCTCATCCAGACCTTGAGCAGGCCATGCCCTTCTGCGTTGCGTGCGTCTTCGATGCCGTCGAGCAGCCAGGTGTGGCCGCGCGCCCGAACTTCGGCGAAGCCGAACTCGCGGTTCGCCCCGCTCTCGACCTTGCCGCCAAGCTGCTGCGCCATCGTCTGCATGCCGTAGCAGATGCCCAGCACCGGCACGCCGAGATCGAACACCATCTGCGGTGCGCGGTCGGTCGACTCTTCATAGGCCGACATGTGGCTGCCGGACAGGATCACGCCCTTGGGTGCGATCCGGCGGATCTCGGCGTCCGGCAGGTCGCACGGATGCACTTCGCAATAGACGTTCGCTTCACGCACCCGCCGTGCGATCAGCTGGGTCACCTGCGACCCGAAGTCGAGGATCAGGATGCAGTCATGGTTCGCGGCAGTCGACACATCATTCAACACGGTAGTTCGGCGCTTCCTTGGTGATGGTGACGTCATGCACATGCGACTCGCGCACGCCAGCCGCGGTGATCTCGACGAACTGCGCCTTGCGGTGGATGTCGTCGATGCTCTCGCAGCCAAGGTAACCCATGCTCGCGCGCAGGCCGCCCATCAGCTGGTGTACCACCACCAGCGCGCTGCCCTTGTACGGCACCCGGCCCTCTACGCCTTCGGGCACCAGCTTCTCGATGCCATCCTCGACATCCTGGAAGTAGCGGTCGCTGGAACCCTGCTGCATCGCGCCGAGCGAACCCATGCCGCGATACGACTTGTAGGACCGGCCCTGGTAGAGCTCGATCTCGCCAGGGGCTTCGTCGGTGCCGGCGAACAGGCCACCGAGCATCACCGCGTTCGCGCCTGCGGCCAGCGCCTTCGCGATGTCGCCGGAGTAGCGGATGCCACCATCGCCGATCAGCGGCACGCCCAGCGGACGCAGCGCCTCGGACACGTTCATGATCGCGGTGATCTGCGGCACGCCGACGCCGGCCACGATGCGCGTGGTGCAGATCGACCCGGGGCCGATGCCGACCTTCACGGCATCGGCGCCCGCCTCGACCAGCGCCAGCGCGCCCGATGCCGTGGCGACGTTGCCGCCGACCACCTCGACCGCAGGGAAGGTGGCCTTCACCCACTTCACCGTATCGAGCACGCCCTGCGCATGGCCGTGCGCGGTATCGACGACGATCACGTCGACCCCCGCCTCGATGAGCATCGCCGCGCGTTCGCGCGTGCCGTCGCCGACGCCGATCGCGGCACCGACCTGCAGGCGGTCCTGGCCGTCCTTGCTCGCCAGCGGGTGCTCGACCGACTTGGTGATGTCCTTCACGGTGATCAGGCCGCGCAGGTTGAACTTGTCGTCGACCACCAGCACGCGCTCGAGGCGGTGCTGGTGCATCAGTGCCTTCGCTTCCTCTCGCCCGGCGCCCTCGCGCACGGTGACCAGGCGGTCGCGCGGGGTCATGATGTTGCGCACCGGCTGGTCGAGGCGGGTCTCGAAGCGCAGGTCGCGGTTGGTGACGATGCCGACCACCCGGCTGCCCTCGACCACCGGCAGGCCCGATATCCTGTGCTGGCGGGTGAGCGCCATCACCTCGCCCACGGTCATGTCGGGCGGGATGGTGATCGGATCCTTCACCACGCCCGACTCGAACCGCTTGACCTTGGTGACCTGCAGTGCCTGGTCACGGGCGGACATGTTCTTGTGCAGGATGCCGATGCCACCGGCCTGGGCCAGCGCGATCGCCAGGCGGGCCTCGGTCACGGTATCCATCGCGGCCGACACTACCGGCACGTTCAGCCGGATCCTGCGGGTAAGCTGCGTGGAGAGACTTACTTCACGGGGCAGGACTGTGGAGTGGGCGGGCAGCAGCGAGACGTCGTCGAAGGTTAGCGCACGTTGCACGACGGGCATGGCGATGACCCCTTCCAAAGCCACGATTATACGACCGGCCTGCGGGTGCGGACAAATGCTGCATTTCGCCACGGAACGACCGTGACGGAGTGGTTTGACCGTGGTACCCGCTGGCTCTACTGTCGCGATAACATATCGTCAATCCGGTCGTGCTTGCGCGGATCGACGATGCAGCCGGCCGGATGCCGCTGGTCCGGCGTTGGCCGCATCCGCAACACCCTGCTTGTCGGGTCCGTCAAGGATCCAGCATTGCGCGAATCGCGCCCGCGGCCATCCTCGCGGATGACCGCTCCCCAGGAGCACTCATGTCCTCGATCAGGGCCATCCCGGCCACCCCTCTGCTGTTCGCGCTGATGCTCGGCGTCTCCGCCCCCGTACTCAGCCAGATCTACAGCTGGACCGACGACCAGGGGCGGCGCCAGGTCTCCGATCGTCCGCCCGAAGGCAACGTCAAGGACCTGAATGTCAAGGGCGCGCGTACCGCCGCGCCGGCGCCGTCATCCACCAGCGTGCCGGCGGCGAAGGCCGATGAGCGCAAGTCGCAGACGCTCAACGAGAAGGCCCTCGATTTCAACAAACGACAGCTCGAGCGCGAAGAGAACCGCATCAAGCAGGAAAAGGCGGATGCCGAGGCGCGTGAGCGGGCCCAGCGATGCGAGCAGGCACAGGGGTACCTGCGCAACCTGCAGGCGGGCGGACGTGCCACCCGCCTGGACCCCAAGACCGGAGAAAGGCTGTTCCTGGACGACAAGGAACGGGAGCGCGAGCTGGTCGAGGCGCGCAGGTCTGCCGATTCATGGTGCAAGCCGCCGGCCGCGCCGCCGGCGAGCTCGTCGCAGGTGCCGGCCAAGTAACCGGCTGGCGCGCCCTCGCGGCGTGCCGATTGGAACGGCTGACCCTCTCCCGTCAGGCCTTGG
>JAIENF010000390.1 GCA_019751575.1 Burkholderiales bacterium | reverse complement strand
GCGGCTGCGCGACTGGGGCGTGTCGCGCCAGCGCTACTGGGGCTGCCCGATCCCGATCATCCACTGCCCGGCCTGCGGCGACGTGCCGGTGCCTGACGACCAGCTGCCGGTGGTGCTGCCGGAAGACTGCGTGCCCGACGGCAGCGGCAACCCGCTGGCGAAGCGGTCGGATTTCGTCGACTGCACCTGCCCGAAGTGCGGCGCGGCGGCGAAGCGCGAGACCGACACGATGGACACCTTCGTCGATTCGTCCTGGTACTACGCGCGGTTCGCCTGTCCTGGCGCCGCGTCGATGGTCGACGAGCGCGCCGCCTACTGGATGCCGGTCGACCAGTACATCGGCGGCATCGAGCACGCCATCCTGCACCTGCTCTATTCGCGCTTCTGGACCAAGGTGATGCGCGACCTCGGCCTGGTCGCGTACGACGAGCCGTTCGCCAACCTGCTCACCCAGGGCATGGTGCTGAACCACATCTTCACCCGGCGCACCGACAAGGGCGGCATCCAGTACTTCGCCCCGGAAGAGGTCGAGCTCGCGCTCGATGCCGCGGGCAAGGTCACCGGCGCGAAGTCGGTCGCCGACGGCCAGCCGGTGAACTACGACGGCATCGGCACGATGTCGAAGTCCAAGCGAAACGGCGTCGATCCGCAGTCGCTGATCGAGACCTATGGCGCCGACACCGCGCGCTTCTACATGATGTTCGCCAGCCCGCCCGAGCAGACGCTCGAGTGGAGCGATTCCAGCGTCGAGGGTGCCTATCGCTTCCTGCGCCGGGTGTGGGCGTTCGGCCACCGGTTCGCGACCGAGATGAAGCCGCACCTGCCCGCGGTGCGCACGCTGGGTGGCACGCCCCTGCCGCCGGAACTCGCGACCCTGCGGCGCGAGGTGCACCTGGTGCTGAAGCAGGCCAACTTCGACTTCGGCAAGTTCCAGTTCAACACCGTCGCCTCGGCGGCGATGAAGATGCTCAATGCGGTCGAGAAGGCGCCTGCGGCCGGCACGCTGCCGGTGGCGCTGGTCGCCGAGGTGGTGGAGGAATCGCTGTCGATCCTGGTGCGGCTGCTGTCGCCGATCACGCCGCACCTGGCGCACGGGTTGTGGACGGAGCTCGGGCTCGCGCGCGAAGCCGGGCAGGCCGTGCTCGACGCACCCTGGCCGGAGCCGGTCGATGCCGCGCTGGTGCAGGACGAGATCGAGCTGGTGCTCCAGGTCAACGGCAAGCTGCGCGGCAGCCTGCGGGTGCCTGCGTCGGCTGACAAGTCGGCGATCGAGCAGCTGGCGCTGGCGAACGAGGCGGCCGTGCGCGCGCTGGACGGGAAGCCCGCGAAACGCGTGGTGGTGGTGCCGGGCCGGCTGGTCAACATCGTCGCCTGAGGATCGCGGTTCGTGCATTCGCGCTACAGTAGTGGACACCGTCCGGAGCCCGCGATGAACGTTTCGATACCCCGACGCACCCTGCTGCAGTACGCCGCGTTGTCGTCCATCGCCGCCGTGGCGGCCGGATGCGGTTTCCGGCTGCGCGGCTCGGCGAACATCCCGTTCGAGACGATGGCCCTCCAGGGTGCCGAGAACACCTCGTTCGCGGTCGAGCTCAAGCGCAGCATCCTGGCCAACCGGAGCGTTCGCATCGTCGACGACCCGAAGCTCGCGCAGGCCATCCTGCAGATCGCCGGCATCTCGCAGGAGCGACGAATCCTGTCGCTGTCGGGTGCGGGCCGGGTGCGCGAGTTCCAGCTGATCTATCGCGTTTCCTACCGGGTCCATGATGGCAAGGGCCGCGAGTTCGTCGCGCCGGGCGAAGTCGTGCTCCGCCGGGACATCACGTTCAACGACTCGCAGGTGCTGGCGAAGGAACAGGAAGAGATCCTGCTCGTGCGCGACATGCAGAGCGATGCCGTGCAGCAGTTGCTGCGCCGGCTGTCCGTCGCGCGCCCGGCCGCGTCCTGACCAGGCTTCCGCGCAACGCATGCGCATCGGTGCCGACGACCTGCCCGCCGCCCTCGAGCGGCCGCTCGCTCCGCTGTACACGGTGGTGGCCAACGAGCCGCTGCTCGGCCACGAGGCGATGTGCGCGCTGCGCGCGCGGGCGTTGCAGGAGGGTTACGACGAGCGGACGGTGCTCACCAACGAGCCGGGTTTCCAATGGGGCGCCCTGCGGGCGGCCGGAGATTCGCAGTCGCTGTTCGCGTCGCGGCGGCTGGTCGAAGTGCGCATCCCGACCGGCAAGCCCGGGCGCGAGGGCGGCCAGGCACTCGTGGCCTACGCGAAGCGGCTGCCCCCGGACACCGTGACCCTGGTCAGCCTGGCGGCGCTGGACTGGTCCGGCATGAAGGCAGCGTGGCTGAAGGCGCTCGAGGGTGCAGGCGTGCTGGTCGTCGCCGAGCCCTTGCCGGGGGACCGGCTGGTTGGCTGGATCGAGGCGCGCCTGGCCAGGAACGGACAGCGTGCGTCGCGCGAGACGCTCGAGTTCCTGGCGGAGCGGGTCGAGGGCAATCTCTCGGCGGCCAACCAGGAGGTCGAGAAGCTTGCGCTGTCGTTCGACCCGGGCGAACTGTCGCTCGAGCAGGTCGGCGCATCGGTGCTCGACGTGAGCCGCTACGACCTGCGGGCGCTGGGCGCTGCCATGCTCGACGGCGACCGGGTGCAGCTGGTGCGGATGCTCGACGGCCTGCGCGCCGAGGGCTCTCCGCTGCCGCTGGTCACCTGGACGCTTGCGCACGAACTGCGTGCGCTGGTCGTCGTGCACGACGCACTCGATGCCGGTCGCCAGAAGCAGGCCGCGATGCGCGAGGCCGGCGCGTTCGGCGCGCGGGAAGGGCTGATCGGACGTGCGGTCGGCCGCATCGACGGGCGACGTGCGCGCCGCGCGCTGCGTGCGGTGAGCGAGATCGACCGTGCGTCCAAGGGGCTGGGCACGCGTGATGCCTGGCAACTGGTGGCGGCGCTTTGCCTGGGGTTGGCCAATGCGCCGCGGCGGGTGGCCGGCCGTTCCGGTTGAGCCTCTCGAGCCGAGCGGGCGGGGCGGCACCGGAAACCGGATAGACTTCCACCCCCTCTCCACGCCACGCCGCCCCGAACGGGGTGCAACCGTCATGGATGTCCAGAGCTACATGGTTTCGGTCGGCAAGGCCGCGCGCGCCGCGGCACGCGCGATCGCGCGCGCCGACACCGCCACCAAGAACCGCGCGCTGCTCGCCGCGGCCGAGGCGCTGACCCGCGGTTCGGCTGCGCTGCTCGCCGCCAACGCACGCGACGTGGAAGCCGCGCGCGCCGCGGGCCTCGAGGCGCCGATGGTCGACCGGCTCACCCTGTCGCCGAAGGCGATCGCCGCCATGGCCCAGGGGCTGGCGGAAGTGGCCGCGCTGCCCGATCCGGTCGGCGAGATCACCGGCCTGCGCTATCGGCCTTCCGGCATCCAGGTCGGGCACATGCGGGTGCCGCTCGGCGTGGTCGGCATCATCTATGAGTCGCGGCCGAACGTGACTGCCGAGGCGGCCTCGCTGTGCCTGAAGTCGGGCAACGCGGCGGTGCTGCGTGGCGGCTCGGAAGCGGTGCACTCGAACCAGGCCATCGCTGCCTGCGTCCACGAGGGGTTGCGCGTGGCCGGCCTCCCCGAAGCCGTGGTGCAGGTGCTGTCCACCACCGACCGTGCGGCGGTCGGGCAGATGATCACCATGCCCGAATACATCGACGTCATCGTGCCGCGCGGCGGCAAGGGGCTGATCGAGCGCATCTCCGCCGAGGCACGGGTGCCGGTGATCAAGCACCTCGACGGTGTATGCCATGTATACATCGATGCCGCCGCCGACCTCGACAAGGCAGTACGCATCGCCGACAACGCGAAGACGCAGCGCCTGTCCACCTGCAACACGATGGAAACCCTCCTGGTCGACCGCCCGGTGGCCGCGGCGGTGCTGCCCCGGCTGGCTGCGGTCTACCGCGAGAAGGGCATCGAGCTTCGCGGCGATGACGCGGCCCGGGCGCTGGTGCCCGGCATGCTCACCGCGACCGAGGAGGACTGGCATGCCGAGTACCTCGACGCGATCCTCGCCGTGCGCATCGTCGACGGGCTCGACCAGGCGATCGAGCACATCGCGCGCTACGGCTCGCAGCATACCGACGCGATCGTCACCGAAGACCTGTCGCGCGCGCGGCGGTTCCTGCGCGAGGTCGATTCCAGTTCGGTGATGGTCAACGCATCGACCCGGTTCGCCGATGGTTTCGAGTACGGCCTGGGTGCCGAGATCGGCATCTCGACCGACCGTCTCCATGCGCGCGGCCCGGTCGGGCTGGAAGGACTCACCAACCAGAAGTGGGTGGTGATCGGCG
This sequence comes from Burkholderiales bacterium, assembly GCA_019751575.1. Classification (GTDB taxonomy): domain Bacteria; phylum Pseudomonadota; class Gammaproteobacteria; order Burkholderiales; family CAIKXV01; genus CAIKXV01. Next base: position 1,370 of record JAIENF010000390.1, on the reverse strand, counting down.
ACGGGCAGGTCCGCGGCTAGGTTGCCGCCGCGCTGCGGCCATCACCTGGCGCGGGGGGCTGCCCGGCGTCCAGGCGGGCGTAGACGTCGCCCGAGTTCGCGTCGGGGGGGAGCGCGCGCAGCCATGCGGCCATCGCGTCCGCGCCCAGCCACGAAGGGTGCACCAGCGCCTGGCTTTCTCCCAGTGCTGCGTTGAATCGATAGCGGCCAACCTGTGCGCAGCGCTCCAGGCAGGCGAGCGCGACCTCCGGCTGTATCGTGGTGAACTCGAACGACAGGGCGGGCACCGCATCGCTCAGGCCCTGCAGCACGTCCAGTTCAAGTCCTTCGACATCTATCTTGACGAACGCGGGACGGCCATGGCGGGCGACCAGCGCATCGAGCGTGGTCACCGGCACGGTGACGGTCTCGGTCCAGCGCTGGCCTTCCCAGCGCGGCGCGCCATCGGCCGCCGCGATGAACGCCGGCGAGCCCGTGGCCACCGTCGGGTTGGCGAGGTTCAGGTGCAGGTCGAGCTGGCCTTCGCTGGCGCCGATCGCCGCGCCGACGACCGTGACCTGGGTGTCCCGGGCATGCAGCCCGCGCAGCACGCGCACCAGTACCGGCTGGGGTTCGACCGCCACCACGCGGCAGCCGAGGCGGCGGAAGCTGGCCACGCGGTCGCCTACATGGCTGCCGATGTCGAAGGCGAGGTCGCCGGGCGCCAGGAACTGGCGATACAGGTCGTCCATCCCCCGATGCCGGCCACGGTCGCGCAGCCGGTAGATCCAGAGCGAGCGCAGCACGCCCCAGGCCTGCTGCAGGCGGCGCGAGACCGGTGAAACCGGGGGAGCGTCCGCTGCCGGGGTCGGCCGCGGGACATTAGGGGATGGGACCATGCGCGAAGGATAACGGGCACCGTGGTGCCGCAGGGGGTGATGTCGGCTGCCCGGCGCCGGGCGTTTTCCTGTCCGGGGCGGCGGATCGCGGTAAGCTCATGGCCGCACGAAACCAGACGACCGATACGATGCCCCCTGCGATCGAAGTGAAAGTCCCCGACATCGGAGACTTCAAGGACCTGCCCATCATCGACATCCTGGTCAAGCCGGGGGATACGGTGGCACCGGAAGACCCGCTGGTCTCGCTGGAATCGGACAAGGCGACGATGGACGTGCCGTCACCCGCGGCCGGCGTGGTCAAGGAACTCGTGGTGAAGGTGGGCGACAAGGTGTCCGAAGGCAGCCTGATCCTGCTGCTCGAGCCGGCGGCGTCCGCGGCTGCGCCGGCGAAGCCGACGTCACCTGCTGCACCCGCGGCCGCACCGGCGGCTGCATCGACACCCGCTGCAGCCTCGCCGCCGCCTGCCGCGGCGACCGCCGCCCCCGCAGCGGC
>JAIENF010000013.1 GCA_019751575.1 Burkholderiales bacterium | reverse complement strand
TGTGGTACGCATCGCTGCTCATGCCGAAGCCGGCCAGTTCCGCGTAGATGCGCGCGCCGCGGGCGCGTGCGTGTTCGTACTCTTCGAGCACCAGCACGCCGGCACCCTCCCCCAGCACGAATCCGTCGCGGTCCTTGTCCCACGGACGCGACGCCGTCTTCGGGTCGTCGTTCCGGCTGGACAGCGCGCGTGCTGCCGCGAAGCCGCCGATACCCAGCGGCGACACCGTAGACTCCGCGCCGCCGGCAAGCATCACGTCGGCATCGCCATACTCGATCAGCCGGCCCGCTTCGCCGATGCAGTGCAGCCCGGTGGTGCATGCCGTGACGACGGCCAGGCTCGGCCCCTTCAGTCCGAAACGGATGCTCAGGTGGCCGGAGATCATGTTGATGATCGACGCCGGCACGAAGAACGGGGAAATCCGCCGGGGGCCCCTGGCCGTGAGCTCGGCATGGGTGTGCTCGATCATCGGCAGGCCGCCGATGCCCGAGCCGACGATCACGCCGATGCGCTCCGCGTTCTGCTCGGTCACCTCGATGCCGCTGTCTGCCCAGGCCTGGATGCCCGCCGCCATCCCGTAATGGATGAAGGTATCCATGTGGCGGGCTTCCTTTGCCGGCATGTACTGCTCGACATCGAAGCCCTTCACCTCGCCGGCGAAACGGCACGAGAAGCCCGTTGCATCGAACTTGGTCACATCGGCAATGCCGGTGCGCCCGGCGACCAGGTTGTCCCAGGCCTCCGGGATGCTGTTGCCCACCGGGGAGATCACCCCGAGCCCTGTCACCACTACACGACGACGTGCCATTCGCCAGCCTGCCGATCCGTAATTGCCGCCGTTACTTCTTGTGGGACGTGACGTAGTCGATCGCCTGCTGCACCGTGGTGATCTTCTCCGCCTCTTCGTCCGGAATCTCGGTCTCGAACTCTTCTTCGAGCGCCATCACGAGTTCCACCGTGTCCAGCGAATCGGCGCCGAGGTCATCGACGAAGCGCGAATCGATCTTCACGTCCGCTTCGTTGACGCCCAGCTGCTCGGCGACGATCTTCTTGACGCGGCTTTCCACGTTTTCCATTGCAGACCCCTCTTGTAGTTTGAATCGTTTGAAGGCACCGGGAAGGTCCCCGGAATGCCCGCAGCGAAACGGCTGCGGATTCTACCAAAAACGAACCCTCATCCCGCGATGTTCGGAACGCCCTGTCAGCAAGCGAAACCCGCTGCCTCGCCGGCACCCCGCAAAACTCAGTCCATGAACAACCCACCGTTGACGTGCAAGGTGGTGCCGGTGACATAAGCGGCCCCCGGCGACACCAGGAAAAGCACGGCCGCGGCGACGTCGGATGCATCGCCCAGGCGGCCCAGCGGCACCTGGTCCAGCAGCGCCGTCTTCTGTTCGGGCTTGAGCGCGCGCGTCATGTCGGTATCGATGAACCCGGGGGCCACGCAGTTGACCGTGATGTTGCGGCTGCCTACCTCGCGAGCAAGCGCACGGGTGAAGCCGAGCATGCCAGCTTTCGACGCGGCGTAGTTCGACTGCCCTGCATTTCCGATCGACCCGACCACCGAGCCGATGTTGACGATCCTGCCGCGGCGCGACTTCATCATCGGCCGGAGCACGGCCTTGGACAGGCGCCACACCGATTTCAGGTTGGTGTCGATGATCGAATCCCATTCCTCCTCGCTCATCCGCATCAGGAGGTTGTCGCGGGTGATGCCCGCGTTGTTCACCAGGATCGATATGCCACCCTCGTTGGCCGCGGTCGATTCGAGCAATGCGTCGACGGCCGCGCCGTCGTTGACGTCGAGGCGCACGCCGCGCCCCTGGAGGCCTGACTGCGCGAACGCCGCATCGATCGCCTGGGCCCCCGATTCGCTGGTCGCGGTGCCGATCACCTTCGCACCGGCATCGGCCAGGGCCTGCGCGATCGCCTGCCCGATGCCACGCGTGGCGCCGGTGACCAGCGCCACTTCGCCATTCAGCAGTTCCCGGCCGTTCATGCGCACACCGCCTTCAGGGCTTCATCGAGCGACGCGACATCGACGACCGCGAAACCCGCAAGGTTGCCGTCGATCCGCCGCGTCAATCCGTTGAGGACCTTGCCCGGACCGCATTCGATCATCGTCGCTGCGCCCATCGCTGCGATGGCCCGGACCGTCTCGACCCAGCGTACCGGCGAGCGCGCCTGCCGCGCCAGCGCGTCGCGGATCTCGGCGGGATCCGCCGTCGCCGCAACGTCCACGTTGTTGACCACCGGGAACCGGGGGGGAGAGATATCGATCTCGCGCAGGTATGCGGACAGCCGCTCCGCGGCCGGGGCCAGCAGCGTGGAATGGAACGGTGCGCTGACCGGCAGCATCACCGCGCGCTTCGCGCCGGCGGCCTTCGCCCGTTCGGCTGCGCGCTCGACCGCGGCCTTGTGGCCAGCGATGACCACCTGGTTCGGGGCATTGAAGTTGACCGCCTCGACCACTTCGCCCTGCGCGGCCTCGGCGCAGGCCTGGCGGACCGCATCGTCGTCGAGGCCCAGGATGGCGGCCATTGCGCCGGTTCCCATCGGCACGGCCTCCTGCATCGCCTGTGCACGGAAGCGCACGGTACGGACCGCATCGGGGAGAGACATCGAACCGGCCGCGACCAGCGCGGAATACTCGCCCAGGCTGTGCCCGGCGACCACGCTCGGCGCAGGGCCGCCACTGGCGAGCCACTCGCGCCAGACGGCGACGCCGGCGGTAAGCATCACCGGCTGCGTGTTCACCGTCGCGTTGAGCGCGGTGTCGGGGCCTTGCTCGACCATGGCCCAGAGGTCTTCGCCCAGCGCGCTGGAGGCTTCCTCGAACGTCGCCCGGACGCCCGGCCGGTCGGCGAAGCCGCGCATCATGCCGACCGATTGCGAGCCCTGGCCCGGGAAGACGATGGAAAAGGCAGTCCTGGCAGAAGTCATTGGATGGATGGCTCCGTTGTTCGAGAATGTCGGGCGGGCATCGCGTGCATCACCAGCGAACCAGCACCGAACCCCAGGTGAATCCGCCGCCCACGCCTTCGAGCATCACCAGGTGCCCCGGGCGGATGCGGCCGTCGCGTACCGCCGCGTCGAGCGCCAGCGGGATCGACGCGGCTGAAGTATTGGCATGGCGATCGACGGTGACCACCACGCGTTCCATCGAAAGCCCCAGTTTCCGGGCGGTCGCCTCGATGATGCGGATGTTCGCCTGGTGCGGCACCAGCCAGTCGATGTCCGAGGTCGCCAGCCCGTGTGCGTCCAGCGCCTCGTGGGCGACCTCCGCCAGCACCTTCACCGCGAAGCGGAACACCGCGTTGCCATCCATGCGCACGAACGGCGAGCCCTCGATCCGGCCCTGCTCGATGCGCCCCGGCACGCCGAGGATGCCGTTGAAGCTGCCATCCGCATGCAGGTGCGAGGAAAGGATGCCCGGCTGCTCCGACGCGCTCAGCACGACTGCACCGGCGCCGTCGCCGAACAGCACGCAGGTGGCGCGGTCGCTCCAGTCGAGGATGCGCGAATAGACTTCCGCCCCCACCACGAGCGCGTGGCGGCACTGGCCGGCACGAACCGCGAGGTCGGCGGACGACAGCGCGTATACGAAACCGCTGCATACCGCCTGCAGGTCGTAGGCCGCGCAGCCGGCGATGCCGAGCTTCTGCTGCAGGATGCAGGCGGTGCTCGGGAACACGACGTCCGGGGTGGTGGTGGCGACGATGATCAGCCCGATGTCGGACGGCTGCAGGCCCGCCGCTTCGATCGCCTGCAGCGCCGCCTGCAGCGCCATGTCGCTCGCCAGTTCGCCCTCGGCCGCGAAGTGCCGCTGCCGGATGCCGGTGCGGGTGGATATCCATTCGTCGGAGGTATCGACGCGCCGTGCAAGCTCGTCGTTGCTGACGCAGTGCCGGGGCAGGTAGCTGCCGGTGCCGCTGATCCGGGCGTGGATCGGCGCCTGCGCCGAGGCCCCGGGGGTCATGCCGCGCCCTGCTGCAACGCGTTCACCCGTTCGCTGATGCGTCCGGCGAGCCCCATGCGAACCTCTTCCACGGCGCGGCTGATCGCGAAGCCGAAGCCGAACGCGTCCGCCGACCCATGGCTCTTCACCACCACCCCCTGCAGCCCGAGCAGGCTCGCGCCGTTGTAGCGCCGGTGGTCGACGGTACGCTTGAACGCGCGCATCACCGGCAGCGCGCACAGCCCGGCCAGCTTCGTCCACCAGGTGCGCTCGACTTCCCGGCGCAGCATCACGCCGAGCATCTGCGCCAGGCCCTCGGAGGACTTGAGCGCGACATTGCCGACGAAGCCGTCGCAGACCACGACGTCGACCGTGCCCTTGTAGATGTCGTCGCCCTCCACGTTGCCGTAGAAGTTCAGGCCGCTGAGTCGAAGCAGCTCGGCTGCCTGTTTCACCGTGTCGTTGCCCTTGATGTCCTCGACGCCGATGTTCAGCAGCCCGACGCTGGGGGACTCGACATGGTCGAGCGCCCCAGCGAGGCTCGCCCCCATGATGCCGAACTGGAGCAGCTGCAGCGGCGTGCAGTCGACGTTCGCACCGAGGTCGAGCATGTAGGTGCGGCCCTTGAGCGAGGGCAGGACGCCGCAGATCGCCGGGCGTTCGATGCCGGGAAGCGTCTTGAGCACGAAACGCGAGGTGGCCATCAGCGCGCCGGTATTTCCCGCGCTCACGCAGGCGTGCGCCTCGCCGGACTTGACGAGGTTGATGGACATCCGCATCGACGACTTCTTCTTGTTGCGCAAGGCGCCGGCCGGTGCTTCGTCCATCTCGACGACCTCGGGTGCATGAAGAACGCGCAGGCGGTCGCCTTCGGTCCGGCCGGCCGCCTGCAGCGCCGCACCGATCGCGTCGGACAGGCCGACGAGCACGATCGACAGGGACGGGTCGGCGTCGACCGCGGCAATCGCCGCGGGAACGGTCACGCGCGGGCCGTGGTCACCGCCCATGCAGTCAATGGCAACGACGACCTGCGCCATGGTCAGGGGCAGCCTGAGGCGGACAGTCGTGTCCGACGATTCGAGTCGAAACCCGGTCCGCCGATGTCCAATCCGTCTGCCCGCGTGCCGTCGGTGAAGCCGGAAGCGCCGCTCAGTCTTTCTTGCCTGCCGTCACCTTCTTGCCGCGGTAGTAACCCGACGGGCTGATGTGGTGGCGCAGGTGCACTTCGCCCGTGGTCGGCTCGACCCCGAGCGGGGCTGCGGTCAGGAAATCGTGCGCGCGGCGCATGTTGCGGCGGGACGGGGACTTCTTGTTCTGCTGGACTGCCATGATGAACCTCTTAGTCTTGATTGCCTTGTTCGGTACCGCCGCGTCGCGGCGACAGCTTTTCGAGTGCTGCGAACGGATGGACGACTTTCGTGTCACCAGCCGTCAGGTCGGCATCGCATCGCGTCACGCCCTGCAGGTCGCCCGCATCGGCGTCCGCACCTGCCGTGTGACGTGGTGCGATCGGCCACTGCAACAGCAACTCGTCTTCCACCAGTTCCGCGACATTCAGTTCCTGCGATGCGGGTATCGCATCCACACCTTCTTCATCGGCCACATCGAGGTCGGCATCGTTGCGCGCCAACCGTACCCGATTCTCGATCTGCACCGGCCAGCGCATCGGCCCGAGGCAGCGCAGGCAGCGGACCATCAGCCAGCCTTCGATCTTCAGTTCGAGCGCGGGCTTTTCGTCCCAC
>JAIENF010000148.1 GCA_019751575.1 Burkholderiales bacterium | reverse complement strand
CCCATCGCCTCGCCCGGGGCATCGGCTGCAGTGCCGGCGGACGCGAACGGTTGGCTGGTTCGCGCCGCCACGGCCGCCCGCACCACGAACTACAGCGGCGTCTATGTCTACACGTGCGCGGGCATCACTGAATCGGCGCGCGTGACCCGCATCCGGAACGCCAGCGGCGATGCAGAGCGCATCGAGTCGCTGGACGGCCTGCGGCGGGAGGTCGTGCGGCGGGGCGACGAGATCCATTATTTCTTCGGCGATTCCAGGACCGTCCGCGTCGACCGCCGGGTATCCGGCCGCAGCTTCCCCGACTTCCTCCCACAGGATCCCTCCGGGCTCGCGGCGCACTATGTCGTCGAGTTCGGCGCGGCTGACCGTGCCGCCGGTCGGCCGGTACAGGTCATCCGCTTGCGGGCAAAGGATGGCAGCCGCTACACCCACGAGATCTGGGCCGACCGACAGACGGGCCTGCCGGTGAAGCGCCGGGTCATCGACGAGCGCGGCGACATCGTCGAGCAGTTCGTGTTCACGGAACTGTCGATCGGCGATCGCGTGAATCCGCGCCAGGCGATGCCCAGCCGCCGCAGCGGGTATGCCGGCTGGAAGGTCGAGAACACGTCGGTCGAAGCAGTGGCGGCGACCGATGCAAAGGCCACGCGGTTCCCTGAGCCACGGATCCTCCCGGCGGGCTTCGTCAAGGTGGCACAGGTCTCCCGCACGCTTCCCGGGCACGACAGGCCGGTGATGCAGGCGGTGTACAGTGACGGCGTGGCCACCCTGTCCCTCTTCGTCGATCCGGACGTCGCCCGGGTCGCCGGGCATGAGGGATCCAGCCAGCGTGGTGCGCTGGCCGTGATCACCCGCGCAATGGGAGACCGAGCCGTGATCGCCGTGGGGGAAGTGCCCGCGGCAACGCTGCGCAAGGTGGCCGAGTCGGTCGGACCTTCGGCACAACGCTGACGCCGCTGGCGATGCAGCAGGCGGCGGGCAGGGGTGCGAGGCTTGTTTTTGCCGGGCACGGCGCCTATGTTCCGAAGCGCCGCCCGATCCGGCGCAGACGCCCGGCCGCGTCGCGCGGCTGTGTCCGCCGCACATGCCCGATCCCCACCGTAGCCATGGTTGCCAAATGACTCGTTGCCTTGCCTGCATTTCACTTTCCAGCCCGTTCTTCAGGACGGTCGTGAAACCCTGCGCCGGTTTTGCGGCCCTGCTCGTGGTTGCCTTCTTCCTCGCACTGCTGTCGCCAGCGGCTCCGGTCCGCGCGCAGGTGGTCCTCCCGGATTTCGCCGACCTGGTCGACCGGCAGGGTGGTGCGGTGGTGAACATCTCCACGACCCAGACCGTGCGGGGCGGTGGCCGGGGACTGCCCCAGTTCCCGAACATCCCCGAAGATGACCCCTTCTTCGAGTTCTTCCGACGGTTCCTGCCGCCGAACCCCGGATCGCCCAGCCCGCGGGATCTGGAATCCCGGTCGCTCGGCTCGGGCTTCATCATCAGTACCGACGGATTCATCCTGACCAATGCACATGTCGTCGAAGGTGCCGACGACATCACGGTGCGCCTGACCGACAAGCGCGAATTCAAGGCGAAGCTGATCGGTGCCGATCGCAGGACGGACATCGCGCTGCTGAAGATCGACGCGACCGGCTTGCCACGCGTGGCGCTGGGCGATCCGAACCGGTTGCGGGTCGGGGAATGGGTGGTCGCCATCGGGTCGCCGTTCGGCTTCGACAACAGCGTGACCGCCGGCATCGTGAGCGCCAAGGGCAGGGCGCTGCCGCAGGAAAACTTCGTGCCGTTCATCCAGACGGATGTCGCGATCAACCCGGGAAACTCCGGCGGTCCGCTGTTCAACCTTCGTGGCGAGGTGATCGGCATCAACTCGCAGATCTACAGCCGTACCGGAGGTTTCATGGGGTTGTCGTTTGCAATCCCGATCGACGTGGCCATGGACGTCGTATCCCAACTGCGCAGCACCGGACGCGTCGCCCGCGGCCGCATCGGCGTGGTCATCCAGGAGGTGACCAAGGAACTGGCCGAGTCGTTCGGCCTCAAGAAGCCGATGGGTGCGCTCGTCAACTCGCTCGAGAAGGGCGGTCCGGCGCAGGCCGGCGGCATCGAACCGAGCGACATCATCCTGCGTTTCGACGGCAAGGCGGTGAACGCCTCCGGCGACCTGCCGCGCATCGTCGCAGCCACGCGACCCGGCAGCCGGGTCGCGGTCGAGGTCTGGCGCAAGGGGCAGGCACGCGAGCTGACCGTCGTCGTTGCGGATACCCCCGACGAGAAGTCCGGTCCGCGCGGGCAGCAGCGCGGCCAGCCCGGGCCGCAGGGACCCCAGGGACAGGCGCCGGCGGTACCGCCGAACAATGCGGCACGGCCGGGTGCGCGCCAGGGGCTGTCCGTCATCGATCTGACTGCAGAGCAGCGGACCCAACTGCGCCTCTCGGCCGGCGTTCTCGTCGAGGAAGCGCAGGGCAATGCTGCACGGGCGGGGATCCGGCGCGGAGACGTGGTTGTCGCGATCAACAACGTCGAGATCAAGACCGCCGAGCAGTTCGGCGCGCTGATGGCCCAGTTCGAGCGGGGGCGCAACGTCGCCCTCCTTGTGCGCCGCGGCGAGAATTCCATCTACATTCCCCTGCGCATCGAGCCCAACAGCTGATTCCGCCGCCCCGGCGGCGAGCAAAACTCGCTGCCGGACCTCGCAGGCATTTCAATAGACTGCGATTTCTGCTACGATTCAGGGTGTTAAGTGGGCTGCGGCCCATTTTTCATTTGTGCGCCGGTTTCCCGCGCCGCGGCGGTCTTTGTTCGCCCGCTCGTGGCTGCGTCGCGTGCGGCCGTCCGACCCTGTCGAACGGCCCCCCATCTTCATTTCCAGAGTTCCTGCTGCCCCGACGATGACTGTCACTGCCTCCGTATCCCACGTGGTCGAAACCGCCCTTGGCGGGCTCGGCTACGAACTGGTCGACCTCGAGTTCGGCCAGGGGCGTTCGCGGCTGCTGCGCGTCTTCATCGACAAGCCCGAAGGCATCGGCCTCGAAGACTGCGAGCGGGTGAGCAAGCACCTGACGCAGCTGTTCGCGGTGGAGTCGATCGATTACGACCGGCTGGAGATATCGTCCCCGGGCCTGGACAGGCCGCTCAGGAAGGTTGCCGATTTCATTCGCTTCGCCGGTGAACAGGCGAAGGTCACGATGCGCGCGCCGGTCTCTGGCCGGCGCAATTTCACCGGCGCGATTCGCGCGGCAGACGAGCTTGCGATAGAGCTCGACGTCGAAGGTCAACCGGTCAGGCTGGAGTTCGCGAATCTCGATCGCGCCCGGCTCGTGCCGAAGCTGTAGTGGAGGGTTTGATATGAGTCGCGACATCCTGCTGATGGTCGACGCGCTGGCGCGCGAGAAGAATGTCGAGCGCGAGATCGTCTTCACCGCGCTCGAGATGGCGCTTGCCTCGGCGACCAAGAAGCGCTTCAAGGAAGACGTCGACGTTCGCGTGGCGATCGACCGCGAGACGGGCGACTACAGCGCGTTCCGCCGCTGGCTCGTCGTGCCCGACGAGACCGATGAAGTGATCATGGACCAGCAGTACCTGCTGTCCGAGGCGAAGGAAGAACAGCCCGACATCGATGTCGGCGGCTACATCGAGCAGGCGCTCGAGCCGGTGGACTTCGGCCGCATCGGCGCGCAGGCCGCCAAGCAGGTCATCCTGCAGAAGATCCGCGATGCCGAGCGCGAGCAGATCCTGAGCGACTTCCTGGCGCGCAAGGAGCATCTCGTGTCGGGGGCGATCAAGCGTCTCGAGCGCGGCAACGCGATCATCGAGACCGGCCGCCTCGAGGCGGTGCTGCCGCGCGACCAGATGATCCCGAAGGAGAACCTGCGGGTCGGCGACCGCGTGCGGGCATGCCTGCTGCGCATCGACCGCGGCGTGCGCGGGCCGCAGCTGATCCTGTCCCGCGTGTCGCCCGAGTTCCTGATCCGATTGTTCCAGCTGGAAGTGCCCGAGATCGAGGAGGGCCTGCTCGAGATCAAGTCGGCCGCACGCGACCCGGGTGTGCGCGCGAAGATCGCCGTCAAGTCCAACGACCAGCGGATCGATCCCATCGGCACCTGCGTCGGCATGCGTGGTTCGCGCGTGCAGGCGGTGACCGGGGAACTCGCCGGCGAGCGCGTCGACATCATCCTGTGGTCCGCCGATCCTGCCCAGTTCGTGATCAACGCGCTGGCGCCCGCCGACGTCAGCAGCATCGTCGTCGACGAAGAGAAGCACACGATGGACATCGTCGTGGACGGCGAGAACCTGCCGCAGGCGATCGGGCGCGGCGGCCAGAACGTCCGCCTGGCGAGCGAGTTGACCGGCTGGCAGCTGAACATCATGACGCTGGACGAGTCGCAGCGGAAGAAGGAGCAGGAGACCGCTTCCGTGCGCGCGCTGTTCATGGAGCGCCTCGACGTCGACCAGGAGGTCGCCGACATCCTGGTCGAGGAAGGTTTCGGCACGCTCGAAGAGATCGCCTACGTGCCGATCAGCGAGATGCTCGAGATCGAATCGTTCGACGAGGACACGGTCAACGAGCTTCGCACGCGCGCCCGCAACGCCCTGCTCACCGAGGCGATCGCCAGCGAAGAGCAGGTCGGCCACGATGTCGAAGACCTGCTGACGCTCGAGGGAATGGACAACGCGACGGCGCGGCAACTGGCGCGCAGCGGCGTGAAGACCAAGGACGACCTGGCTGACCTGGCGGTCGACGACCTGGTCGAGATCACCCAGATGGACGCCGACCGCGCGAAGGATCTGATCATGGCGGCACGCGCGCCATGGTTCGCGGAGCAGGCGAACTAGTCGGTACCGAAGCAGAGAACACCTGCGGGCGAACAGCCCGGACACGGCAGCCGTGCGCAAAACCAGGCGGGATGATCCCGCCGACCGGAGCATCAGATGGCAGAAATGAACGTTTCCCAATTCGCGAAAGAGCTGGGCGTGCAACCGGCACTTCTGCTCGAGCAGTTGCAGGCCGCCGGCGTGAGCCGGCCGCTCGCGGAGAACGCCCCGCTGACCGAACAGGACAAGACCCAGTTGCTCGATTACCTGCGCCGCGCGCATGGAGCGAACGACAGCAAGGGCAAGATCACGCTGACCCGCAAGCAGACGACGGAGATCAAGAAGGCCGACTCCACCGGACGGCCGCGCACGATCCAGGTCGAAGTCCGCAAGAAGCGGGTGTTCGTCAAGCGCGACGCAAACGAGGCCGTCCCGCTGGCGGATGCCGCTGCGCCCGCCGCTCCCGAGATGGCCGAGGAAGCTGCCGCGGTCGTGATGCCGGTCGCCGAGCCGATGCCGATACCGGAGCCCGAGCCGGATCCGGTCGTCGCCGCGGCACCCGAACCGGAACCCGAGCCTGAGCCGGCACCCGCCCCCGCGCTCGAACCCGAACCCGCCCCGGAACCGGCGGCCGGTCCGGATGTCGCGCCAGAGGCTGCAGCATCGCCCGATGCGCCGGCTGCGACCCCTGCACCTGCCGTTCGCACGGCGGCGCGGCGGACCGGTCCCGTGCTCGATGCCGCCGAACTGGCGCTGCGCGAAGCCGAGGCGAAGCGGGCCGAGGCACTCGCCGCGCGGCAGGTGGCCGAGATCAAGGCGAAG
>JAIENF010000746.1 GCA_019751575.1 Burkholderiales bacterium | reverse complement strand
GGGTCCGGTGTTCGACCCCGTCACGATGGTTCGGTGGCGAGTACAGCGTGTAGAGCTTCATGGGCTCGGTGCCTGTATTGACTATGTTGTGACGCGTGCCGGCCGGCACGAGCACGGCGAAGCCGGCGCGGATCCGGGTGCGGACGCCGTCGAGGATCGCCTCTCCGCTGCCCTCTTCGACCCTGAAGAACTGATCCAGCGCATGTACCTCGGTGCCGATGTCCTCCTGCGGCTTCAAGGCCATCAGCACGAGCTGGCAGCCCCTTGCCGTATAGAGGACCCTGCGGAACGCCTCGTTGCCGCTTGCCAGATGCTCGATGTCCTGCACGAAGCCTTTCATTGCAACTCCCGGGTGGTTACGCTTCAGCCAGCCTTACGTGTAGGGCATCCCCGTTCCGCGCGTCTGTTCGGTATCGAACACCCGCAGCGGTCGTTGCGTCCAGGCCGTCGCAGCCGGTCGTCGTTCATGAGGTCGTGCAGCGTGTCAGGTGGAAGGCTGCGGCGCCGTCAGGCGCGCCGCGCGTCCTCGGCAACGAACGCCGTGCCATGCCACCATCGGCCAGGCCCTGCGGCTTGCGCTGCAATGTCTTGCCCGCAGGGTGACCTGCCGGGGGATAATCGCGCCCGCGCCCGACCGATGGGCGGAACTTTGGCGCGTGGCGCCGGTCCCACGCGTTGGCGATCCTTCGCAATGCCCCACCAACCAGAAAAACAGCCGAATGATCCGGGTAGAGAATCTCGTCAAGCAGTTCGGCGCCAAGCGCGCCGTCAATGGCGTCTCGTTTTCCGTCGAACGCGGTGAAGTGCTCGGGTTGCTCGGGCCCAACGGCGCCGGCAAGTCGACCACGATGCGCATCATCACCGGCTTCTACCCGGCCACCTCGGGCCGGGTCACGGTCGGCGGCCATGATGTCGCGACCGACCCGATCCGGGTCAAGGCGCTGATCGGCTACCTGCCCGAGAGCGCGCCGTCGTATGCCGACATGACCGTGCAGGGCTTCCTGTCGTTCATCGCCGACCTGCGCGGGTTTTCGGGCAGCGCGAAGAAGGCCGCCGTGCATGGTGCGGTCGAGACCTGCCTGCTCGAAGGCGTGCTGCACCAGCCGATCGACACGCTGTCGAAAGGCTACCGGCACCGCACCTGCCTGGCGCAGGCCATCCTGCACGATCCCGACGTGCTGATCCTCGACGAGCCGACCGACGGACTCGACCCGAACCAGAAGCATGCGGCGCGCGAACTGATCCGCCGCATGGGCAAGACCAAGGCGATCGTGTTCTCCACGCATATCCTGGAAGAAGTCGAGGCGGCCTGCACCCGCGCGGTGATCATCGACCGCGGCTCGGTGGTCGCCAACGGCACGCCGGCGGAACTCAAGGCGCGATCGGCGACCGCAGGCTGCGTGCGGGTCACCCTCGGCGGGGCCGCAGCCGATGCCGCCGTCGCGCAGTTCGGGCAACTGCCCGGCGCGCTGCGCGCGGAGCTGTTGCCGGGTACGGACATGGCGCCGGATGGCCGGGTCACCGTGCGGGTCTATCCGACGCGCGACGACAGTGGCGCGATCGGCGCCGCGGGTGCGGCCCTGACGGTCGCGGTCGCGCAGGCCGCGCAGTCGGCGGGCTGGCAGGTGCAGGCGCTGTCCACCGAGGAAGGACGCCTGGAAGATGTGTTCCGCTCGATAACCCTGCCCGATGCGGTGGCGAAATGAACGGCCAGGCTGCAATGAAGAAACACGGCTCCACCCTCACCAACATCGCCGGCATCGTCCGGCGTGAACTGTCAGGCTACTTCGGTTCACCGGTCGCCTATGTGTTCCTGGTGATCTTCCTGCTGATGGCGGGGTTCCTCACCTTCACCATCGGCCGCTTCTTCGAGCGCGCCGAGGCTTCGCTGGTGTCCTTCTTCACCTGGCACCCCTGGATGTACCTGTTCCTGGTGCCGGCGGTCGGCATGCGGCTGTGGTCGGAAGAGCGGCGGCTGGGCACGCTCGAGCTGCTGCTGACGCTGCCGGTCACCCTGCCGCAGGTGATCATCGGCAAGTTCCTCGCGTCGTGGATCTTCCTCGCCATCGCGCTCGCGCTGACCTGCCCGGTGTGGATCACGGTGAACGTGCTCGGCTCGCCCGACAATGGCGCGATCCTCACCGCCTACCTGGGCAGCCTGCTGCTCGCGGGCAGCTTCCTCGCGATCACCTCGATGACCTCGGCGATGACCCGCAACCAGGCGGTGAGCTTCATCCTGTCGGTGATGATCTGCCTGCTGCTGGTGATCGCCGGCTACAGCCCGGTGACCGACCTGCTCACCCGCTGGACCAGCCCCGGCGTGGTGAGCGCGGTCGCCTCGTTCTCGGTGATGACGCACTTCGATGCGCTCCAGCGCGGGGTGATCGACCTGCGCGACGTCGGCTTCTTCCTGTCGGTGATCGGCTTCGCGCTGTTCGGAAATGCGGTGATCGTGCGCGGCCTGCGGGCCGGCTGAAGGAATGTGACGATGACCCCTGGAAACCTCGTGAAGCGACTGATGTCTCCCGCTGGCCTCGTGGTGCTGTTCATCGCGCTGGTCGTCCTCAACGTCATGTTCTCGGCCGTGCCCGCGCGCATAGACCTCACCGAAGGACGCGTCTACACGCTGTCCGACGGCACGCGCCAGGTGCTGGCGAAGCTCGATGCGCCGGTGGTGGTGCGCCTCTACTACACGCAGAGCGGCGACACCTCGGTGCCGGTCGCGCTGAACACGTTCGCCAAGCGCGTGCAGGACCTGCTCGCGGAATACGTGGCCGCGTCCGGCGGACGCCTGGTGCTCGAGCGGTTGAATCCCGAGCCCGATTCCGATGCCGAGGAAGCCGCCATCCGCGACGGGATCGATGGCCAGGTGACGCCCAACCAGGAGAAGTTCTACCTCGGGCTGGCCATCGCACGGCGCGACGGCCAGGCCGACGGCACGAAGGGTGGTGCAGGCAAGGGCGATGCCGCCAAGGGTGATGCGGCGAAGGCCGCCAACCTGGTGGCGATCCCGGTGCTGTCGCCCGAGCGCGAGCGGCTGCTCGAGTACGACATCACGCGCGCGATCGCGCAGGTGATGCAGGAGCGCCGCCCGGTGATCGGCGTGATGAGCGCGATCCCCGTGTTCGGCCGGCCGATGGAGCTGATGCTCGGCCGCCTGCCGACCGGTCCGTGGATCGCGATCCAGGAACTGCAGCGCAACTTCGACGTGCGGCCGGTGCCGATGGAAAGCACGCGCATCCCGGACGACGTGAAGGTTCTGCTGGTGATCCACCCGCGCGACCTGAGCGATGCCGGCGAGTACGCGATCGACCAGTTCGTGATGCGCGGCGGCCGGCTGATCGCCTTCCTCGACCCGTATGCGTTCTTCGACCAGCAGCGCAACCTCGAGAACCCGCTGGCCGGCAACACGGCGAGCGAATCGACGTTCCGGCATCTGCTCGGCGCGTGGGGCTATGCGATGCCGACCGGCAAGATCGCGGCCGACCTGACACTGGCCAGCCTGCAGAACGGGCGTCCGATGCCGACGCTGCTCAACGTGCAGGGCGATGCGCTCAACAAGGACGACCTCGTGATCGGGCAGGTGGGCACGCTCACCATTCCGTTCGCGGGCTGGTTCGAGCCGGTGGCGGGCGGCAAGCCCGTGCCCGGCCTCGTCGCCACCGTGCTCGCGCGCACGTCGCAGAACTCGATGCTGATCGATCCGATCATCGCGACCCTCACCGGCGAAGCGGCCGCGCGCGGCTTCCAGCCCACGGGCAAGGCGCAGTCACTCGCGCTGCGCCTGACCGGCCGGTTCCCGACGGCGTTCCCCGACGGTCCGCCGAAGGCCGACCCGGGCCTGCCGGTACCGCTGCGCGACGGCGCGCCGGCCGAGCCTGCCGCCACTGCCGCCGCGCCTGCACCGGCCGATCCGGCGGCGCACCTGGCGAAGGCGACCGCCGATGCACAGGTGGTGCTGGTGTCCGACATCGACATGCTCGCCGACGGGGTGGTGGTCCAGATCCAGGAGGCGTTCGGGCAGCAGGTGCGGGTGCCGATCAACGGCAACCTCGACTTCCTGCAGAGCCTGGTCGAGGCGTTCTCCGGCGACAGCCAGCTCGGCAGCCTGCGCAGCCGCGCGGCGTTCTCGCGCCCGCTGACCGTGCCGCTCGAGATCGAGGAACGCGCGCAGCAGCAGTACCTGGGGGCGATCAAGGCGCTCGAGGACGACCTGATGCAGACCCAGGAGCGCCTCCAGAAGCTGCAGCGCGCGCGCGGCCCGGGGTCGGCGTTCACGCCAACCGCCGAACAGCAGGCTGAGATCGATGCATTCCAGCGCAAGTCGACCGAGACCAAGGCACAGTTGAAGGAACTGCGTCGCACGCTGCGACTGGAGACCGACCGCCTCGAACTGGTGACCAAGGTGGTGAACATCGCGCTGATGCCGATGCTGGTCACCTTCGCCGGGGTGGGCCTGTTCGCGATCCGGCGGCGCAGGCTGGGCCGCCAGGACTGACCGCGCCGGCGCCCGGCGATCAGCGATCAGCGATCAGCGAACCGGCAACTCCCGCACGCCGGCGGCGAACCAGATTTCGAAGTTGTTCGGCCGCACGGTGTTGCTGTCCTCGTATCGGGACAGGTAGTTCAGGACCGCGGGCACGCCCATCGCAGCGAGGCGATCGACGATCGCCTGCGCCGCCTGCTGGTCCGCCTTGCGGTAGTAGCGGACGTCGGTGCGCCGCAGGGCCCGTGCCGCAGTGACCAGCTCGATGCCGGGCACGATCAGCCCCTGCTCGCGCAGGCGACGGGCGACATCGTTCGCCCAGGCGCGGTCGCCCTCATCGACGATCTGGATGTAGGCGCGGGGTACCCATAGTGCGGGCGGTTCCTGCCCGCTCCATGCACTGTCCACCGCGGCTTCGAGCTGCGCCTTGGGCAGCTTGCTGAGCGCACTGTTCAGCGCCTGCTCGCGCTGCTTCAGCTCGGCGACCCGCGCTTCGAGCCTGTCGAGGTTCTGCTTCTCTGCGAGCGCGCGGGTCTCGAGCGTGGCGAGCTCGGTGCGCTTGGCGGCGATCATGGAGCCGAGGGCGGCCACGATGATCGAGAGCACGACCCCGGCCAGCAGCACGAACAGCCAGGCGCGCCGTGCGGTGCGCCGGCGCGCATCGACCTCGTGCGCCTGCAGTTCTTCGAGGCGCTGCACCTTGTCGACGATCGCCATGCGCAGGGCATCGTCGCCCGCTTGCGGCGGCGGCGGCGCGGAAGACGACGTGCTCATGGCGAAGCCTCCTGCCGAACCTGCGACGAACCGTCCACGAGCGACCAGAAGCGCTGTTCCAGCACCCCGCACATCGGTGCTGCCCGCAGGCGGCAGAGCTCGATGCCGTCGCGCAGGTTGAGCAGTGTCTCGACCTTGCGCTCGGTGCTGGCCAGCCAGAACGCGGTGCAGCCCCAGCCGACGAGCCCGGTCACCGCCGCGCCAGACGCTGCGCCCAGCGTCTGCAGTGCAACCTGTTCGCCGAGGAGCCAGAACGCCGGCAGGGTCACGATCGCGCCGACGCCCGGCGACCAGTTGCGCGCGCGCCGGACGCGGGCGCTGCCATCGCGCAGGCGGTCGATGTAGCGCGTGAGGTACTGCACCTCGTCGATGC
>JAIENF010000272.1 GCA_019751575.1 Burkholderiales bacterium | reverse complement strand
CGATCGGTCCGAGCATCATCGCGTCGAGCGCACCTATCCAGTCGTCGCGGCTCCATTGGCGGAAGTCGCCGGGCAGCGGCCCGTCGGCATTGTTCAGCAGGATGTCCGGCTCGGGACATGCATCGAGTGCCGCAGCCCGTCCGTCGGGCCGCGTCAGGTCTGCGACGACCGCGGTCACCGTCACCGACGGACATTCGGCACGGATGGCCGCGGCGGCCTCGTCGAGCGTCGCCCGGGTGCGCGCGGCCAGCGTGACGTCGACCCCTTCGCGGGCGAGCTGCAGGGCAAGCGCGCGTCCCATGCCGCGGCTGGCGCCGAACAGCAGGGCCTTTCGTCCGGCGATGTCGAGATCCATCATGCGGCTCCGTGAGGCAAGACCCCGCATCTTCGCACGAGGGTGATGCGACCCGCCCGTTGACCGCGAGGCTGCGTCAGGCGGGAAACACGCCGGTCGACAGGTAGCGGTCGCCGCGGTCGCAGACGATGGTAACCACCACCGCATCCGGCCGGGACGCCGCCGTGGCCAGCGCGACATGCATCGCGCCGCCCGCCGAGATTCCCGCGAAGATGCCTTCTTCGGCGGCCATCCGGCGCGCGGTGTCCTCTGCCGCCTGTTGCCCCACCGTCTCGATCCGGTCGATGCGTCCGGGCTCGAAGATCGCCGGCAGGTAGGCCTCGGGCCAGGACCGGATGCCGGGGATCTGCGCACCGTCCGCCGGCTGCACGCCGATGATCTCGATCGCCGGGTTGCGCGCCTTCAGGTAGCGCGACACGCCCATGATCGTGCCGGTAGTCCCCATGCTGCTGACGAAATGGGTGATCGTGCCGCTGGTGTCGCGCCAGATCTCGGGGCCGGTCGATTCGAAATGCGCGAGCGGATTGTCCGGGTTGCCGAACTGGTCGAGCACGATGCCGCGCCCCTCGTCCTGCATCCGCAGCGCGAGGTCGCGCGTCGCTTCCATGCCGCCCGCCTTCGGCGTCAGGATGATCTCGGCACCATAGGCGCGCATCGTCTGGCGTCGTTCGATGCTGGCGTTCTCGGGCATGACGAGGATCATCCGGTAGCCGCGCATCGCCGCGACCATCGCCAGCGCGATGCCGGTGTTGCCGCTGGTGCCCTCGATCAGCGTGTCGCCCGGTCGGATGCGACCGCGGGCCTCGGCGTTGCGGATCATCCACAGCGCCGGTCGGTCCTTCACCGACCCGGCCGGGTTGTTGCCTTCGAGCTTGCCCAGCACCCGGCCACCGCCTGGCACGGGCATCCTCTGCAGCCGCACCAGCGGCGTGTTGCCGACCGACTGCTCGAGGTCCAGCACGCCGATCATGGCAGCCTCGAGGCCCGGCGGCGCGGCGACCCGGCCACGCCTGCCGGGGACGCGTCTTCGCACAGCACGTCGAGCGCTGCGCGCGCCGCGACCGCGCGGAAGTTCTCGCCGACGACGATCAGCGCCGGGCCGCCCCTCAGCCGCTGCGCAGCGTCGCCCAGCGTCGCAAGGGTCGACGGCAGCACCTGCCGCGACGCGAGCGATGCATGCTCGACGATGGCCACCGGCGTCGACCCGCAACGCCCTGCGTCGATCAGTGCAGCGCCGATCGCGCCCGCCTCGTGCGACGCCATGTAGATCACCGCCGTGTCGGCCGCCGCCGCGGCATGCACCCAGTTGGAGCGGTCTTCGCCGGCGCCCACGCGCGGCGTGACGAAGGTGACGCTGCGCGACACGCCACGCGCGGTCAGCGACCGCAGTGCGTCGGCACTGGCGGCCAGCGCCGCGGTGATGCCGGGCACCACCTCGACCTCGATGCCGGCTTCGACCAGCGCATCGATCTCTTCCTGCGCCCGCCCGAACAGCATCGGATCGCCGCCCTTCAGGCGCACGATCGTCCGGTACGTGGCCGCGGCGTCGACCAGCCGCTTGTTGATGAAGCGCTGCGCCGTCGAATGGCGGCCGCAGCGCTTGCCCACCGCGACGCGCTCGGCCTGAGCGGCGAACGCCACGATCTCCGGATCGACGAGTGCATCGTGGAACACGATGTCGGCCTGCTGCAGCAGGCGCAGCGCGCGCACGGTGAGCAGGTCCGGTGCACCCGGGCCGGCCCCCACCAGCCATACCTTGCCGCGGCTCATGCTGCGTCCGCGGCGGCGGGCGCGCGCCGGTCGAACGGAGCCCCGCGATCCACCGCGCCCTGGTAGACCGCCTCGAATGCGTCGAATTCGGACAGCGCGGCGGCCGGATCTTCGCCCTCGCGCAGTTCGAAGCTGTCGAAGCCGCAGCGGGCCAGGTAGAACAGGGCGTCGCGGGTCAGCGGGCCGGTGGCACGCAGTTCGCCTTGGTAGCCATGGCGTTCGCGCAGCAGGCGGCCGATCGAGAAGCCGCGACCGTCGGTGAGCGCCGGGAAATGGACGGCCACCAGAGGCAGGCATTCGACGTCTCCGGCCAGCAGCGCAGGATCGTCGCCGGGCTCGAGCTGCACGCCCACCCTGCCGCACCGGTCGAGCAGCCGGTCGCGGGCATCGAGCCACGTGCGCAGCGGCACCAGCAGGTCGGTCGCCGGCGGGGCATCGCCGGCGCCGCCCTCGAGACGGACCCATGGATCGCCGGCGACCACGGCACGCTTACTGATCAACGAGTGCATAGACATTCCGCTTGAACGGCTCGACACCGACGCGCTGCACGGTATCGATGAAGCGCTCGGCGTCCGAATCGCGTTCGCGCAGGTAGACCTCGACCAGCCTTTCTATCACGTCGGGTACGTCGGCACGGGCGAACGAGGGTCCGATCACCTTGCCGAGCGAGGCATCCGGTCCCTGCCTGCCGCCGATGGATATCTGGTACCACTCCTGTCCGTTCTTGTCGACGCCCAGGATCCCGATGTGTCCGACATGATGGTGGCCACAGGAATTCATGCAGCCCGAGATGTTCAGGTCTACCTCGCCCACGTCGTGCAGGTAATCGAGGTCGTCGAAGCGCTGCTGGATCGCTGCAGCCACCGGGATCGAGACGGCGTTCGCCAGTGAGCAGAAGTCCCCGCCCGGGCAGGCGATGACGTTGGTGATGAGCCCCCGATTCGCGGCGGCGAGATCCAGCGCCGTCAATCCGGTCCAGAGCCGGAACAGCGCGTCGCGCTCGACATCGGCCAGCACCAGGTTCTGTTCATGCGTGACGCGCAGTTCGCCGAAGCTGCAGCGCTCGGCCAGGTCGGCGACACCGTCCATCTGGGCGGCGGTGATGTCGCCCGGCGGCACGCCGGTCTTCTTCAGCGAGATCGTCACCGCGGCGTAGCCGCTCATGCGGTGCGGATGCACGTTGCGCGCGACCCATCGGGCGAACGCCGCGTCGTCCCGCAGGTGCCGTTCCAGGCCGGTCGAGACCTGCGGCAGCGATCGATACGCCGGCCGCGTGAAGCGGGCATCGACGCGCGCGATCTCCGACGGCGGCAGCGTACCCGGCCCGCCTTCCAGGAACGACCACTCGTGTTCCACCTGCCGCCGGAACTCGGCCACGCCGAGCTCCTTCACCAGGATCTTGATCCGCGCCTTGTACTTGTTGTCGCGCCGGCCGTGCAGGTTGTACACGCGCAGGATCGCGTCGAGATAGGTCAGCAGGTGCGTCGCAGGCAGGAACTCGCGCACCACGTGGCCGATGATCGGCGTGCGGCCCAGCCCGCCGCCCACCACCACGGTGAATCCCGGCCGGCCGTCGTAGTCGAACACGGCCTTCAGCCCGATGTCGTGCACCATCACCGCGGCGCGGTCTTCCGGCGAGCCCGACAGGGCGATCTTGAACTTGCGCGGCAGGAAGGCGAACTCCGGATGCAGCGTCGACCACTGGCGGATGAGCTCGGCGTACACCAGCGGGTTGAGTACCTCGTCGGGCGCGACGCCCGCGAGATGGTCGACCGTCGTGTTGCGGATGCAGTTGCCGCTGGTCTGGATCGCGTGCATGTCGACCTCGGCCAGTTCGCCCAGGATGTCGGGCACGCGCGCCAGCGCCGGCCAGTTGAACTGGATGT
The DNA here is from genome assembly GCA_019751575.1 of Burkholderiales bacterium. GTDB lineage: Bacteria > Pseudomonadota > Gammaproteobacteria > Burkholderiales > CAIKXV01 > CAIKXV01. The sequence goes on along the minus strand of JAIENF010000272.1, from coordinate 1,614 downwards.
TCTGGCGGGTGCTGAAATGGCCGTAGCCGCGGTCGTACGTGCGGGCGATGTGCGCCAGCCGGCGCAGCTGGGTGGCATTCAGCATCCCGTACGGGATCGCCACCCGCAGCATCGGCGCATGGCGCTGCACGTACAGGCCGTTCTGCAGGCGCAGGGGCCGGAACTCGTCCTCGGTCAGCGCCCCGGACAGGAAGCGCTCTGTCTGGCGGCGGAACTGGTCGACGCGGTTGCGGACGAGGCTGCGGTCGATCGTGTCGTACTGATACATGGGGCGGTCTGCCCGGCTGCAGGGCCTGGGCACTGGCTGGAGAGTGGCAGGCCATTCTCGCTGCGCCCGCACATGCGGAGAACGAATTTAATGTTGTATCCTTATCTCTTTCTTTACATATAGAACGCATGAATTTCCAGCAATTGCGCACGGTGCGCGAAGCGATACGCAACGGCTTCAACCTGACGGCCACCGCCGCCGCCCTGTTCACTTCGCAGCCGGGCGTCAGCCGACAGATCCGGGAACTGGAACAGGAGATCGGCGTCGAGATCTTCCAGCGCCACGGCAAGCGCCTGCTCGGGCTGACCGCCGCCGGCGAAACGGTGGTCGAGATCATCGACCGGCTGCTGCACGAGGCGGAGAACCTGAAGCGCGCGGCGGAGGAGCATTCGAACCAGCGCGGCGGCCATCTGATCGTGGCCACCACCCATACCCAGGCGCGCTACGTGCTGCCCAAGGTGGTCGGCGAGTTCAAGCGGGACTACCCCGGCGTGAAGCTTGCCCTGCAGCAGTCGCGGCCCGAACAGATCGCCGAGCAGTTGATCGGCGGCCGCGCCGACATCGGCATCGCGACCGAGTCCCTCCTCGACTACCCTGAACTGATCGTGATGCCGGGTTACGAATGGAGCCATGTCGTGGTGGTGCCCGATGGCCATGCACTGCTGTCGAGCGTCCCGCTGACCCTGGAATCCCTGTGTGCCTGGCCGCTGATCACGTACGACCCGGGGTTCACCGGACGGCCGCACATCGATGCCGCCTTCGCGCAGGCGAAGCTGCGGCCCGAGATCGCGCTCACCGCGCTCGACTCCGATGTCATCAAGACCTACGTGGAACTGGGCCTGGGCGTCGGCATCGTCGCGTCGATGGCGTTCGACGTCCGGCGCGACGCGGGCCTGCGGATGCTGCACGCGGGCCATCTGTTCGCACCGAACCTCACGCGCGTGGCCCTGCGCAAGGGCACCTACCTGCGAACCTTCATGCTGACCTTCCTCGAGCGCTTCGCGAGCCACCTCACGCCCGCTTTCGTGCGCCAGGCGATGGAAGGCAACACGCACCCGCACCGCCGTGCATGAGAGCCCGGCATCACGACCTTGCCCACCCGCCACCGCCATGCCATATGCTTCCCGTGGCGCAGCCGCGCACGGCCAGCCGCGCCGTCCTGCGATGGCGGGCCCGTGACTGGATATCGAGGAGCGATGCCCTGGATCAACTGCCACCTGCTTCGGCCTGCGGTCCCGTGAAGGCCACCCGTTCGCGCGCGGCGCTGGTCGCCGCGGCCGCCCTCTGCGCATGGCCGACCGCCGGCAGCGCACAGCCGGCACCGGCGTGGCCGGCCAAGCCGGTGC
>JAIENF010000644.1 GCA_019751575.1 Burkholderiales bacterium | reverse complement strand
GGCTCCAGGGACTGCGCCATCCCCGGTGGCTGGCCGTCGCAGCGGTCGTGGCCGCGCTGGCCGGCATGGGCACGCTGCGGATGCCCGCAGGCGAGGCGGCGGGCGCGCCGGCCGGCAAGTCCGCCGCGAGGCCCTCCCTGACCGTCGAGACGGTACGGCCTGAACTGCGCGACCTGCAGGTGCGCATCAGCGCCAACGGCAATGTCGCGGCCTGGCAGGAGGCCGTGATCAGTGCCGAAGCGAGCGGGCTGCGGCTGACCGAGGTGAAGGTCGACGTCGGCGATGTCGTGCGCCGCGGTGCGCTGCTGGCGACCTTCTCCGACGAGACGGTGCAGGCGGACCTCGCGCTACAGCGCGCGACCCTCGCCGAGGCCGAGGCCTCGCTGGGCGAGGCGAAGGCCAACGCCGACCGTGCGCGCCAGGTACAGGCGAGCGGCGCGCTGTCCGGGCAGCAGGTCGGCCAGTTCCTCACCGCGGAGGCGACCGCGAAGGCACGGGTCGACGCGGCGCGCGCGCAGCTGCAGGCACAGGAACTCCGCCTGCGGCATACGCGCGTCGTGGCGCCCGACGACGGCATCGTCTCGGCGCGCGGCGCGACCGTCGGTGCGGTGGCACAGCCGGGGCAGGAACTGTTCCGGCTGATCCGCAAGGGCCGGCTGGAATGGCGCGGCGAAGTGCCGGCCGCGCAGCTGCACCGGGTGCGCCCGGGGCAGGTGGTGAAGGTGGCCGCGCCGGCCGGCGGCGAGGTCGAGGGCCGGGTGCGCATCGTCGCCCCGACGGTCGACACCAGTTCGCGCAATGCGATCGTGTACGTCGACCTGCGCAGCGCGGGCTCGCCGCTCAGGCCGGGCATGTTCCTGCGCGGCGAGATCGACCTGGGCGCAAGCCGCGCGCTGACGCTGCCGCAGTCCGCGGTGCTGCTGCGCGAAGGCTTCACCTACGTCTACCGCATCGGCGAGGATGGGCGCGTGCTGCAGACGAAGGTCGAGACCGGACGCCGGGAACGCGACTTCATCGAAGTCACCAGCGGGCTGGCCGAGGGCGTGCGCGTGGTGCGCAGCGGGGTCGCCTTCCTCGCCGACGGAGACCTGGTGCGCATCGTCGACACGGTTTCGAAGGCCGCGCCCGGAACGGCACCCGGGGCCGCACGATGAACGTCTCCGCATGGTCGATCCGCAACCCGATCCCGACGGTGATGCTGTTCGTGCTGCTCACCCTGGCAGGGCTTGCGGGCTTCCAGGCGATGAAGATCCAGAACTTCCCGGACATCGAGCTGCCGACCATCACGATCAGTGCCGCGCTGCCCGGCGCCGGCCCCGGGCAGCTCGAGACCGAGGTCGCGCGCAAGATCGAGAACTCGGTCGCCAGCGTGCAGGGCGTGAAGCACATCTATTCGACGCTGCAGGACGGCGCGGTCACGATCTCGGTCGAGTTCCGCCTCGAGAAGCCGGTGCAGGAAGCACTCGACGAGACGCGCGACGCGGTCAACCGCATCCGCGCAGACCTGCCGGCCGACCTGCGCGACCCGGTCATCTCCAAGCTGAACATCTCCGGCATGCCGATCCTCACCTATACGGTGTCCTCGTCGCGCATGGACGAGGAGGCGCTGTCCTGGTTCGTCGACAACGAAGCCTCGAAGGCGCTGCTGGCGGTGCGCGGCGTCGGCGGCGTGGCCCGCGTCGGCGGCGTGTCGCGCGAGGTTCGGGTGGAACTGGACCCGGCGCGCCTGCTCGCGCTCAACGCGACGGCTGCCGAGGTCTCGCGCGGGTTGCGCCAGCTGCAGCGTGAACTGTCCGGCGGACGCATCGACCTGGGCGGCGGCGAGCAGGCGGTGCGCACCCTGGCCACCGTGCGCTCGGCGCAGGAACTCGCCGCGATCGAGATCGCGCTGTCCGACGGACGCCGCGTCCGCCTCGACCAGCTCGCCCGCGTCAGCGACACCATCGCCGAGCGGCGCAGCGCGGCCCTGTTCAATGGCGCGCCGGTGGTCGGCTTCGAGGTCACCCGCGCGCGCGGCGAGAGCGAGGTCAGCGTCGCCCGGGGCGTGCGCGAACGCATCGAGGAACTGAAGGCCCGGCATCCCGACATCACCGTCACCGAGGCGTTCAACTTCGTCGATTTCGTGCAGGACAGCTACGAAGGCTCGATGCTGCTTCTGCTGGAAGGCGCGCTGCTGGCCGTGATCGTGGTCTGGCTGTTCCTGCGCGACTGGCGCGCGACCTTCGTCTCCGCCATCGCGCTGCCGATGTCGGCGATCCCGACCTTCCTCGGCATGTGGTGGCTGGGCTTCTCGATCAACACGGTGACCCTGCTCAGCCTGTCGCTGGTGGTCGGCGTGCTGGTCGACGATGCCATCGTCGAGATCGAGAACATCATGCGCCACCTGCGCATGGGCAAGACGCCCTACCAGGCCGCGATGGAAGCGGCCGACGAGATCGGCCTGGCGGTGATCGCGACCACCTTCACGCTGGTCGCAGTGTTCCTGCCCACGGCATTCATGAGCGGCATCGCCGGCAAGTTCTTCAAGCAGTTCGGATGGACCGCCGCGCTCGCGGTGTTCGCGTCACTGGTGGTGGCCCGGATGCTGACGCCGATGATGGCCGCCTACATGCTGCGCACCCCGGAGAAGGCCGCTCCGGAAGGCCGCGTGATGCGCGGCTACCTGCGCGCGGCGGCGTGGTGCGTCCGCCACCGCCTGCTCACCAGCTTCGGCGCCGCGCTCTTCTTCGTCGGCTCACTGGCGCTGATCCCGCTCCTGCCCAAGGGCTTCATCCCGCCCGACGACCTGTCGCAGACCCAGGTGCAGATCGAGCTGCCACCGGGAAGCCGGTTCGAGGACACCTTCGCCGCGGCCGAACGCGCGCGCCTGCTGGTGTCCGGCAACCCGCATGTGAAGACGGTGTACACCACCGTCGGCGGCGGCACCGCAGGTGGCGATCCGTTCGCGCCGGGCGGGGTCGCTGAAGCGCGCAAGGCGACGCTCAACATCAACATCACGCCGCGGCAGGAACGCGGCGGCACCAGCAAGCAGGCGATCGAGGCCGACCTGCGCCAGCGCATGTCCGGCCTGCCCGGTGCACGGGTGACGGTCGGGCTCGGCGGCTCGGGCGAGAAGTACGTGCTGGTGCTCGCAGGCGACGACGGCGCGGCGCTGATCGCCGCGGCACGTGCGGTCGAACGCGACATCCGCACCATCCCCGGCATCGGTGGCGTCAATTCGAGCTCCAGCCTGATCCGGCCGGAACTGGTGGTGCGGCCGGACTTCGCCCGCGCCGCGGACGCCGGCGTCGATTCCACCACGATTGCCGATACCCTGCGCATCGCCACCCTCGGCGACTACGACCTCGCCCTGCCCAAGCTCAACCTCGCGCAGCGGCAGGTGCCGATCGTGGTCAGGCTGCCGGACGCGGCGCGGCAGGACCTCGCGCTGATGTCGCAACTCACCGTGCCCGGCCGGGGCGGACCGGTGCGGATCGACGCGATCGCCGACCTGTCGATCGACAGCGGACCTGCGGTGATCAACCGCTACGACCGGCTGCGAAACATAAACCTGGCGATCGAGCTCAACAACGTGCCGCTCGGCGACGTGGTCGCCGCGGTCGAGAATCTGCCCAGCCTGTCGGCCCTGCCACCGGGGGTTTCCCGGGCGACGATCGGCGATGCAGAAGTCATGGCCGAGCTGTTCGCGAGCTTCGGCGTGGCGATGATCACGGGCGTGCTCTGCATCTACATCGTGCTGGTGCTGCTGTTCAAGGACTTCTTCCAGCCGGTGACCATCCTTGCGGCGTTGCCGCTGTCCATCGGCGGTGCCTTCATCGCGCTGCTCGCGGCCAACAGCAGCTTCTCGATGCCCAGCCTGATCGGACTGATCATGCTGATGGGCATCACCACCAAGAACTCGATCCTGCTGATCGACTACGCCATCGTCGCGCGCCGCGAGCACGGACTGGGCCGCTTCGAAGCGCTGATGGATGCCTGCCGCAAGCGTGCGCGCCCGATCGTGATGACGACCCTTGCCATGGGCGCCGGCATGCTGCCCATCGCGATCGGGCTCGGTGTCGATCCCAGCTTCCGCTCGCCGATGGCGATCGCGGTGATCGGCGGGCTGGTGACCGGCACGCTGCTGTCGCTGCTCGTGATCCCGGTGGTGTTCACCTATGTGGACGACCTGGTGCAATGGCTCGGCAGGCTCTGGCACGGCAGGCGTGCCCCGGGCCTGGCGCCGACCGCAGCCACCGGCGCGGGCAAGGCGGAATCCTGACGACGCGTGCCGCCCACCCGCCCGTCTGTCTGTCCGTCTGCACGCCCCGCCTTCCCCTTTCGTCACCGTTAGCTTGGTAAGATACGGTTCCGTCATAACCGAAGGCGCCCCCGCGGGTGCCCTCCATGGAAGTCGCGCTACTTTTCGCACTGATCCTGTTCAACGGCCTGTTCGCGATGTCGGAAATCGCACTGGTCACCGCCCGCAAGTCCCGGCTGCAGAAGCTCGTCGATGCCGGCGATCCCGCTGCCGCGGCCGCGGTGAAGCTGGGCGAGGATCCCACCCGTTTCCTGTCGGCCATCCAGATCGGCATCACCTCGATCGGGGTGCTGAACGGCATCGTCGGCGAAGCGGTGCTCGCGGAGCCCCTCGCACGCTGGCTCGAATCGTTCGGCGTGCTGGCACCCTATTCCAGCTATGCCGCGACCGGACTGGTCGTCGTGGTGATCACCTACCTCACCATCGTCATCGGCGAACTGGTGCCCAAGCGGATCGGCCAGACCCACCCCGAGGCGCTGGCCCGCGCGGTGGCCTTCCCGATCGAATGGTTCGCGATGGTGGCCAAGCCGTTCGTCCACCTGCTGTCGATCTCCACCCATGCGCTGCTGCGGTTGCTGCGCGTGAAGGACCGCGGCGTGAACGTGATGACCGAGGAAGAGATCCATGCCGTGCTGACCGAGGGCGCCAGCGCAGGCGTGATCGAGATGCAGGAACACACGATGGTGCGCAACGTGTTCCGGCTCGACGACCGGCAGATCAGCTCGCTGATGGTGCCGCGCGCCGACGTCGTGGTGCTCGACGTCGATGCGCCGTTCGCCGAGAACCTCGCCTGCATCGAAGCCTCCGACCATGCGCGTTTCCCGGTGGTGAAGGGCGGCCTGGACGAGATCGTCGGCGTCATCAACGCCCGGCAATGGCTCGCGCGCGCATTCCGCGATGACGTCCAGGCACTGGCCGAGCAGCCGATGGAGTCGCCGCTGTTCGTGCCCGAAACCCTCACCGGCATGGAACTGCTCGACAACTTCCGTTCGTCCGCGGGCCACATGGCCTTCGTGATCGACGAGTATGGCGAGGTGCAGGGCATCGTCACCCTTCAGGACCTGATCGAGGCCATCACCGGCGAGTTCAAGCCGCGCGACCCGGAATCGTCATGGGCGGTGCAACGCCACGACGGCAGCTGGCTGCTGGACGGCCACATCCCCGTGCCGGAACTGAAGGACAGGCTCGCGCTGCAGGCGGTGCCCGAGGAAGAGCGCGGCCGCTACCACACGCTCAGCGGAATGATGATGCTGCTCACCGGCCGCCTGCCGAAGGTCGCCGACACCGTCACCTGGGAAGGCTGGCGCTTCGAGATCGTCGACAT
>JAIENF010000485.1 GCA_019751575.1 Burkholderiales bacterium | reverse complement strand
TGAGGCTGTTGCTGTAGAAGATGTCGCCGAACGACGAGGCGATCACCACCTTGAAGCCGTAGTCCTGCAGCGCCCAGGGCGCATGCTCGCGCGAGGACCCGCAGCCGAAGTTCTCGCGGGCGAGCAGCACCTGCGCGCCCTGGAAGCGGGTCTTGTTCAGGATGAAGTCTTCGTTCAGCGGGCGGTTGGTGTTGTCCATGCCCGGCTCGCCGGTGTCGAGGTAGCGCCAGGAGTCGAACAGGTTCGGTCCGAAGCCGGTGCGCTTGATCGACTTCAGGAACTGCTTCGGGATCACCGCATCGGTGTCCACGTTGGCGCGGTCGAGCGGCGCGGCCAGCCCATTCAGTCGGATGAACTTGTCCATGGTCAGGCCCCCTTGCCGAGCGTGCGCACGTCGACGAAATGCCCGGACACCGCGGCGGCGGCGGCCATGGCCGGGCTGACCAGGTGCGTGCGTCCGCCCGCGCCCTGCCGGCCCTCGAAGTTGCGGTTGGAGGTCGATGCGCAGCGCTCGCCCGACTCGAGCCGGTCGTCGTTCATGCCCAGGCACATCGAGCACCCCGGCTCGCGCCATTCGAACCCGGCGGCGGTGAACACTTCATGCAGGCCTTCCTTCTCGGCCTGCTCCTTCACCAGCCCGGAACCCGGCACGACCATCGCCAGCTTCACGTTCGGCGCGACGGTGCGGCCCTTCGCCACCGCCGCCGCCGCACGCAGGTCCTCGATGCGCGAGTTGGTGCAGGAACCGATGAACACCTTGTCGATCGCGATGTCCTGGATGCGCGTGTTCGGCTTCAGGCCCATGTACTTGAGCGCCCGCTCGATGCCGTCGCGGCGCACCGGATCGGTGGCGTCCGCCGGGTCGGGCACGCGGCCGCCGACCGGCACCACCATCTGGGGGCTGGTGCCCCAGGTGACCTGCGGCTCGATCGACGCGGCCGGCAGGTCGACGATGGCATCGAAGCCGGCGCCTTCGTCGCTGACCAGCGTGCGCCAGTACGCAACGGCGGCGTCCCACTGCTCGGCCTTCGGCGCGAACGGCCGCCCCTTCACGTATTCGATCGTCTTCTCGTCGACCGCCACCATGCCGGCGCGGGCACCGGCCTCGATCGCCATGTTGCACAGGGTCATCCGGCCTTCGATCGACAGGCCGCGGATCGCCGAACCCGCGAATTCGATCGCGTGTCCGGTACCCCCGGCGGTACCGATCTTCCCGATCAGCGCCAGCACGATGTCCTTGGCGGTGACGCCGGCGCCGAGGTCGCCCTCGACCTTGACCAGCATCGACTTCGCCTTCTTCTGCACCAGCGTCTGGGTGGCGAGCACATGCTCGACCTCGGAGGTGCCGATGCCGAAGGCCAGCGCGGCCAGCGCGCCGTGCGTGCTGGTGTGCGAGTCACCGCAGACCAGCGTGGTGCCGGGCAGCGTGAAGCCCTGCTCCGGCCCGATCACGTGCACGATGCCCTGCTGCTTCGACAGGAACGGGAAGTAGGCGCGCGCGCCGTATTCGCGGATGTTCGCGTCCAGCGTGTCGACCTGCAGCTTGGACACCGGGTCCTTGATGCCGCCGGCCCAGTCGCGGGTCGGGGTGTTGTGGTCCGCCGTCGACATGATCGAGTTGACGTTCCAGGGCTTGCGCCCGGCGATCTTCAGCCCCTCGAACGCCTGCGGGCTGGTCACTTCATGGACCAGGTGGCGATCGATGTAGAGCAGCACGGTACCGTCGTCCTGCTGGTGGACGACGTGGCTGTCGAACAACTTGTCGTAGAGCGTGAGGGCCATGGTCTCGGGCACGTCATTGATGAACCCGTGATTATGTCATGGACCCCGCCCGCCAGGCTGGCCGGCGGGGTCGCCCCCGCCACCGCCCGGCGCCTAAAGCCCGACCGAGGACGCCACCAGCCGTGCGAGTTCGGCACGCAACGTGCGCCGCACCTCGGCGCAGGCCGGATCGTCGATCAGGTTCTTCATCTCGTACGGATCGAGGTCGAGGTCGTACAGCTCGTCGAGTTCGCCGTCGTCGCCCCGGTTGACCCAGTGCACCAGCTTGTAGCGGTCGGTGCGCACCGCCTTGTACGACATGCCGATCAGCCACGGCATCGCGTTCTCGCTGAAATACTCGCACATGATCGAGCTGCGCCAGCCGGGCGTCGCTCCGCGCGGCCGGCCTTCCATCAGCGGCAGCAGCGACAGGCCCTGCACCTGCGGCCCGGGCGTGCCACCCGCCAGCTCGATGCAGGTCGGGGCGATGTCCAGCGCCAGCACGAGGTCGTCGATCCGCGTGCCTGCCTTCACCCGTGGCGGATAGCGGAAGGTGAACGGCGACCGGATACCCTCTTCGTAGGCGAACCGGCGCTCGAGGCCCAGCCCGTGCTCGCCGAAGAAATAGCCGTTGTCGCCCAGGAACAGGATGAAGGTGTCGTCGAGCTGCCCGCTCTTCTCGAGCGCGTCGAACAACTGGCCGACGCCCTCGTCGACCGAGGCCATCATGCGCGCGCGCAGGCGCATCTCTTCCTGGTCGCCGCTCTTCACCGACTCGAGCAGCGCCTGCGAGGTCTCGGTGGCCTTGATCTCGAAAGCCTCGCGCCAGACCGGCTTGTCCTTGACCACCTCGGACATCGGGATCACGTTCGGCCGCGGCGGGAACATCGCGCCCTCGTAAAGGGCTTCATGCCGCGGCGCCGCCTTGTAGCCATTGCCCGGATCGAGCGTGAGCTTGCCGTCGGCCGCCTGCACCGCATCCGGGTGCACTGCCTTGTGCGCGAAGAACAGCGAGAACGGCTTGTCGCGCTTGCGCGAAACGAACTCGACCGCGCGCTGGTTGAGCAGGTCGGTGATGTAGCCGTCGTAGTTCGTGTAGACCCCGTTCTCGTTCAGGCGCGGATTGAACAGGTTGCCATGGCCGTCGAAGCTGACCCAGTGGTCGTAGCCCGGACGCGGCCCGCCCTCGTTGCCCATGTGCCACTTGCCGACGTGTGCCGTCTCGTAGCCGAGCTTCTGGAGCGCGAGGTGGTAGTTCGGCAGGCGGTGGCTGTGCGCATCGCGCGCCACGTTGTCGATGATGCCGTGCCGGCTCGCATACTGGCCGGTGACGATCGATGCCCGGTTGGGCGAACACAGCGGGGTCGTATGGAACGCCCGGGTGCAAAGCGCGCCCTCGGCAGCGATGCGGTCGATGTTCGGCGTCTTCATGTACGGATGGCCGCCGGCACCGAACTCGTCGAAACGCAGGTCGTCGATCAGGATCACCAGCAGGTTGGGGCGCTTCAAGGGCTTCATCTCCAGTGTCTGTGTGTTCAGCGCGGCTTGTAGATCGCCAGGGCTTCGGGCAGCATCGCCTCGATGTCGCGGATCCGGCTCGCGTTGGACGGGTGGGTGGACATCCATTCGGGCGTCGAGCGGCCCATCTTCGCGGATGTTTCCGCCATGCGCACCCACAGGTCGCGCGCGGCGCGCGGATCGTATCCCGCGCGGGCCATGTACGTCATGCCCAGCCGATCGGCCTCGGTCTCCTGCAGCCGCGAGAACGGAAGGATCACGCCCAGCGTTGCGCCTGCACCCAGCGCGCCCAGCAGTGCCTGGGTGCTCGCCGAGTCGCGGCCGCTGGCGCCCGCAGCGATCGCCCCGGCGGCCAGTCCGGCCTGCACCAGCAATCCCTGGCTCATGCGTTCGGCGCCGTGGCGGGCAGTCGCATGCGCGACCTCGTGGCCGATCACCGCCGCCAGGCCCGCTTCGTCGCGGGTGATCGGCAGGATCCCGGTGTACACCGCGACCTTGCCGCCCGGCAGGGCGAACGCGTTGACCATCTTGTCGTTGTCGATCAGCTTGAATTCCCACTGGAAGTCGGTGCGACCGGTGGCCGCGGCGATGCGCGCACCGACGCGGGCCAGCAGCGCGGTCTGGACCGGATCGGTCGACAGCCGTTCCTTCTTCAGGATCTCCTGGTAGGCCTGCAGGCCGAGCTTCATCTCGTCGCTGGGCGACAGCAGGATCAGCTGGCTGCGCCCGGAAATCGGGGCGGTCTCGCAACTCACCAGCATCGGCCCCAGGCCGAGGGTGAGCACCAGGACGGCAGCCACGGACCGCAGCCGACGCATGCCCGGGAGCCGTCCGGCAGAACCTGGGGATGAAGGGTCCCTCGTCATTTTCGTCTCCTCGCGTTCGGCGGCCACCTGAGCGCGGCCGCCGTGAGCCGCATGCAAGACGCGCCCCCGCCACCGTGCCACCCTTTTCCCGACATTACCGCAGGTGGTCAGCCGACGGGGGACGGATGGTCGGGCACCCGTCCGCGTACCGTCACCAGCAGGAGCAGGAACCCCAGTGCGGCAGCCAGCGCAGCCAGCGAGAAGGTGACTGCGGGACCGTATGCGGACCACGCCAGGCCGGAGGCGAAGCCACCCAGCGTGCCGCCGGCGCCGAACGAGAGCGCCGTGTACAACGCCTGCCCCTTCGCCTGGTGCGCACCCTGGAACCAGCGGTGGATCAATCCGATCGCCGCGGCATGGTATGCACCGAAGGTCGCCGCGTGCATGGCCTGGGCGAGCACCAGCGCGCCCGGGGACTGCACCAGCCAGCCGATGAGCAGGAAGCGCAGCGCCGCGATCGCGAACGTGGCCACCAGCAGACGGTACAGCCCGATGCGCGCCACCAGTTGCGGCATCCACCAGAAGACCGCCACCTCGCACACGACGCCCAGTGCCCAGAGCCAGCCGACCGCCGACTTGCTGTAGCCGTTGTCGACCAGGTGCACCGAGAAGAACGAGTAGTAGGCGCCGTGCGCGGTCGCCATCAGGAAGCAGGCGCCGAGCAGGCCGGCCACTTCAGGCCGCTTCAGGATCGATCGCGCCGGCACGTCCTCTCGCGCCGAGCGATGCGCGGCCGACTCCGGGACCTGCCAGGTCGCGACCAGCGCCACGGCATAGATCGCGATCACCAGCCACAGCCAGTCGCGCAGCGTCGCGAAGTCGAGGAAGTAGCCGATGCCGACCACCGAGAAGATGAAGCCGACCGAGCCCCAGAGGCGGATGCGGGCATAGCGCCCGGTGTCGCCGTGCACATGGCCGAAGGTGGTCGCCTCGGCCAGCGGCATCGTGGCGCTGGTGAAGAAGCTCATCACCGCCAGCGTGACGAACATCACGACGAAGCTGTTGCCGGCGAACAGGCCGAACATCGCGATGCCGCCGGCCAGCGCGGTCAGCCGGACGATGTGCATCCGGCTGCCGCGACGGTCGGCCAGCACCCCCCACAGCATCGGCGCGAACATGCGCGAGGACTGGTTCACCGCCATCAGCAGGCCGATCTGCACGGCACTCATGCCGACCGAGTCGAAGTACAGGCTCAGGTAGGGCGTGAACCCGCCGACATAGGCGAAGTAGAAGAAATAGAACGCGCCCAGCGACCATGCGGTGCGGGCGGGCAACGGAGACGTCATCGTGCAGGTGGCCGGGCCGGCACCGGCTGCGCGCTCACGCCTCCGACGGGTCGGAGTCCTCGCGCCGGGCGGCGGGCACGGACAGGGTGCCGTCCCCGGCTGCAGCTGCACCCGGTGCCATCGCAGCGATGCGCGGCGTCGCCACCGACACGTCGGCATTCTGCGCACGGTGGCGCAG
>JAIENF010000436.1 GCA_019751575.1 Burkholderiales bacterium | reverse complement strand
CACTCGGTCCTGTCTACTTCGCCTGGGGCCATGCGCGCGATGGCAGCAACTCGCTCTACCTGTACCTCGGCCGTCCGTGAGGGCCGGAGGACCCTGACGAACGCAAGCGGCTGCTGCAGGCGCTCGCGCGGGGCCGAAACGACCGCGACGACGCATCCGGGCGGGCGCCCCCGGGCTGGACTGGGTTGCGCGGGCGCCACCATGCAGCCGCGGCATTACAATGCGCGGATGAAACTCTCCGTGCTCGACCAGTCGCCGATCATCAGCGGCCATACCCCGGCGCAGGCGATCGCCGAGACGGTCGCCCTTGCCCGCGTGGCCGAGTCGCTCGGCTATTCGCGCTACTGGCTGGCCGAACACCACTCGACGCAGGCTCTGGCCGATCCCTGTCCCGAGATCCTGGTCGGACGGGTGGCTGCAGCGACCTCTACCATTCGCGTCGGCACTGGCGGCGTGCTGCTGCCCTACTACAGCGCGCTGAAGGTGGCCGAACAGTTCCGCATGCTCGAAGCGCTTTTCCCGGGTCGGATCGACCTTGGCATCGGGCGTGCGCCGGGCAGCGACCAGCGCACCGCGATCGCGGTCGGCGGCGGGCGCTACCCGACCGCGGAAGAATTCCCGCAGCAGGTGGTCGATCTCGTGGGATTCCTCGACCGCTCGCTGCCTGCCGACCACCCGTTCGCACGGGTCACCGCGCAGCCGGCAGGCGAAGGGTCGCCCGAGGTCTGGCTGCTCGGCTCCTCCGATTACAGCGGCGCGCTGGCCGCGCACCTGGGCCTGCGCTTCTCTTTCGCGCATTTCATCAGTGCGCATGGCGGGCAGGCGGTGATGAACGCCTATCGCGAGCGCTACCGACCGTCGCCGCGCGAACCGCGCCCGAACGCGCTGCTGACCGTGTTCGCCGTGTGTGCGCCGACCGACGCGGAAGCCGATCGGCTCGCGGGGGCGATCGACCTGCGCCGGCTGCGCATGGAGCAGGGCATCAACCTGCCGGTGCCATCCCAGGCCGAGGTCGACGGTTACGCCTACAGCGCACCCGAGCGCGCCGTGGTGGCGCGCAACCGCGCACGCACGCTGGTCGGGTCGCCGCAGCGGCTGCATGGCGAGATGCTTGCGCTGGCCGAAGAATTCTCCGCCGACGAGTTGATGATCCTCACCATCACCGGCGAGTACGCAACCCGGCGCCGCTCCTACGAACTGATCGCCGATGCGTTCGGGTTGCAGCGCCCGGCGGCCGCGGCGACCGCGGCGGCGGCAGTGGCCTGATGCCGGGGCGGGCGATGCACCGGGCGCGTCCGTGAAGCGCATCTACTCGGCCAGCGACCTGGTCGATGCGCGGCTGCTCGCCGATTCGCTGGCGGATGCCTGCATCCGCACGCACCTGTTCAATGCCAACGCGATCGGCGCGATGGGCGATCTTCCGTTCGGGGAAACCTGGCCTGAAGTCTGGGTCGCCGACGATCGCGACCTCGATCGTGCCGAAACCATCGTGGCGGCGCATGCCAGCCGTCCGGCTGCGCGCGGCAGCGTGCGCTGCGCGGGCTGTGGCGAGGACAATCCGTCGAACTTCGACTGCTGCTGGAGCTGTGGCGCGGACGTGCGCGTCGGCGGCGATGGTTGCCCGGCAGTGGCGGCAGGAGGGCAGCCTTGAGTGCACCCGGCATCACCGTGATCGGCGCGGGCATCGTCGGCGTGGCCGTGGCCAGCTACCTTCAGCGCGATGGCCACGCGGTCACCCTGGTCGACCGGGGGCCGCCGGGCGAGTTCACGTCGATGGGCAACGCGGGCATCCTGAGCCCCGGGTCGGTCGTGCCCGTGGGCATGCCCGGCATCCTGAAGAAGGTGCCGCAGTGGCTGACCGACCCCGCGGCACCGCTGTCCGTGAAGTGGGGATACCTGCCGCAGGCAGCGCCATGGCTGTGGCGGTTCATCCGCTCGAGCCGGCGCGAGCGGGTCGAGCAGATCGCCGACGGGCTGCGGCCGCTGCTCGGCCAGACCTTCGACGCGTATCGCACGCTGACCCAGGCCGCCGGCTGCACCGACCTGATCAACCAGTCCGGCTACATGGCGGTGTACGAGACCGAGGCCGCGTTCCGCGCCGATGCGCTCGCCTGGCAGTTGCGCCGCGCGCGCGGCGTGAAGGTGGTCGACATCGATGCCGCGCAGATCCGCGACCACGACCCCGACCTCGCGCCGATCTACGTGCGGGGCGTGCTGTTGCCGGAGCAGGGACATGTCGCCAATCCGCTGTGGCTCACGCAGCGGCTGTTCAACCACTTCATCGCCGCCGGTGGACGCTACCTGCAGCGCGAGGTGACCGGCTTCGACCTGTCCGACGGCACCGTGCGGGCGCTGTCGACGGCCGACGGGCCGCTGGCGGTCGACCGCGTGGTGCTTGCTGCGGGTGTGTTCTCTGCCAGTCTGGCGGCGCAGCTCGGCACGCAGGTTCCGCTGGAATCCCAGCGCGGCTATCACGTGCACTTCCCGGAGCCGGGCATCGCGCCGCGCACGCCCGTCATGTCCGGCGAATACAAGTTCTTCGTCACGCCGATGGCCGACGGCCTGCGCAACGCCGGCACCGTCGAGATCGCCGGCCTGGCGGCGCCGCCGACGCAGGCGCGCATCGATGCGCTGGTGCGCCACACGAAGCGCATGTATCCCGGGGCGCGGCTGGACGACATGCGCACCTGGATGGGCCATCGCCCGTGCACGCCCGACTCGCTGCCGGTGATCGGGCGATCACGGCATTTCGGCAACGTGTACTTCGCCTTCGGCCATGGCCATACCGGCCTGTGCGGCGGCGCGCCGACCGGCCGCCTGCTCGCCGACCTGGTCGCCGGGCGCCCGCCGAACATCGATCCCGCGCCGTACAGTCCCGAGCGATTCTGAGCGCGACCTCGCCCGGATAGTCCGGGGTCGCTGGCGGTTCAGCGCCGCCCGGCCCTTCGCCTGCGCCACCGAAGGGCGTACGCGCTGGAATCCGCACCTCGAACGGGCGTGCAGGCGCGCCGCGCCGGGTGCACCACGCGATGCATGGCGTTGGCATGGCGCTTGCAAGCATTGGCGGCAGTGGCGGGCCCGCAGCGCCATCGAGCGCCCGCCCGTCAATCCCGTCCGGGGCTTCCGCCGTTCGCAGTGCCTGATGAAGTGGTCGACATGAACTACAGCGAGATACTGAGGCAGATGGCCGGTGAGGCGGACCTTCCGCGCGACATGGCCGAGTGGGAGGCGGAGACCCTGTTCGCGGCCATGCTCGACGGCGGCGTACCGGAGCTCGAACTCGGTGCCCTCCTGTCCATGCTGCACCAGAAGGGCGAGTCGGCCGCCGAGTTGCTGGGTTTCGGACGCGCGTTGTCGAAGCGCGTGGCCCGCCTGGACCGGGTGCACGAGTCCGTGCTGCCGGTGGTGCTTCCCAGCTACGGTGGATCCAGCGACGAACCCAACCTGCTGCCGCTGCTCGCGCTGCTGCTCCAGCGCTTCCATGTCCCGGTGCTGATCCACGGCACGCTGAACCGGGAGGGCAGCGTGTCGGCGGCCTACGTGCTGCGCGAACTGGGCATCATGCCCAGCATCGGCACCGAGCAGGCGCAGGAAGAACTCGCGACCCGTGGCATCGCCTTCATGCCGGGCGGCGCGCTGTCACCCGGCCTCGCATACCTGATGTCCCTGCAGGCCCGGCTGGGCGTGCGCACCGTCGCCCACCTGATGGCCAAGCTGCTGTCGCCGTTCCCGGACGGGTGCCTGCGCGTGATCGGCGCCAGCCATCCCACGTACTTCTCCAAGCTGCAGCAGTACTTCCTCGCCTCCGGGGAAGTGGCGATGCTGCTCGAGGGCATGGGTGGCGAGCCGTTCGCCAATCCGCACCGGCGCCCGCGCATCGAGCTCCATGACGGCGGCATGTGCAGCGTGCTGTTCGAGGCAGAGGCCGAGTCCACGCGCTCGCTGGGCAGCGTGCCGCGCTCCGCCGATCCGGCGGTGACCGCGCAGTGGATCCGTGCCGCGCTCGCGGGCAAGGTGCCGCTGCCGATGCCGCTGATCAACCAGCTTGCCTGCTGCCTCTATGCCACCGGCTACACGACGGACATGAACCAGGCAAAGGCGCTGGTCGCGGTCGAGGCCGGAAGCCTCGCCGCCGCCTGACCCGGCCTGCCGTCGGCGCATGCCTGGCGGGTACGCGGCACCGGGCCCGGTGCTACGCTCGCGCCTTCGTTCCGCCGTCCCGTGAAAGGCTTCCGATGAGCGCAGCAGGCATGAAGGCAGGTCCGCACTATGAACCGTTCGGCTGGCACCAGTGGCCGGAAGACTTCTGGTTCTCTTACCAGTTCCGGCGCGGACTGGGCGAGACCCAGGAAGGCGGCGGCGCAGTCAGCGAATGCTTCCAGACCGCGAGCCGCATCACCCCGCTGGACCCCGAGAGCTGGTTCGCCGAATGGACCGTCACCGCGAAGCGCAACCATGCCCGCGGCGACGAGGCTGCGGCGAAGGGCCATGTGCGCACCGCGATGAACTGCTGGCTGCGCGCGGCCAACTATTACCGGCAGGCCGAGTTCTGGCTGGCGGGGGATGATCCGCGCCGGCTGCAGACCTTCACCGAGGGCGAACGCTGCTCGCACCAGTTCCTGCGCCACCTCGACCCGCCGGGCGAAGTGGTCGACATCCCGTACGAGGCCGGCAAGCCGCTGCCGGCGTACTTCATCCGCTCCCCGCATGGCGCGGAGAAGCAGCCGGTGCTGATCTCCTTCGGTGGCATCGATTCATTCAAGGACGAGCTCTGGTTCATGACCGGCCACGGCGCCCTGCAGCGTGGCATGTCGGTGCTGCTGGTCGACGGGCCGGGGCAGGGGGGGGCGCTGCGCCGCCATGGCCTGCGGACCCGGTTCGACTACGAGGTTCCGGTCGGCAAGTGCATCGACTGGCTGCTGGCCCGCGGCGACATCGACCCGGCGCGCATCGCGGTCAGCGGGTCGAGCCTCGGCGGCTACTATGCCGCGCGGGCCGGGGCGAAAGAGCCCCGGCTTGCCGCCGCCATCTCGCACAACGCGATCTGGAGCGTGCACCAGCGCTTCGGCGAGCGCGGCGAAGACCACGGCCTGGCCGGCCACATGAAGTGGATCACCGGCACGAAGTCCATGGCCGAGGCGACCGAGTATGTGCGCGGCTTCGTGCTCGAGGGCGTGCTCGATTCGATGCGCTGTCCCTATCTCGTGATCCATGGGGGCCATGACGTGCTCGGCGTCGAGAACGCACGCACGGTCTACGACTATGCGAAGTCGAAGGGCATCGATGCCACGCTGCGCCTGGTCACCGCAGAGGAGACCGGTGCCGAGCATTGCCAGCACGACAACCCGACCATCGGCCAGGAGCTGATGCTCGACTGGCTGTGTGACCGCTTCGGCATCGACCAGCGCACGCTGCGGTTCACGGCCAGCTGAGCGCGGGCCGGTTGCCCGGTCCCGCCCGCCGCCCGCAGCACCACCTGTCGCCCTCCGTAAGGTCGGTGGTATGGTCAGTGCTTTGGGTAGTGAACGACAATGATGTAGTGATTGTAAATGGGCCTTTCTCATAGCTTGAGCGTTCTT
>JAIENF010000572.1 GCA_019751575.1 Burkholderiales bacterium | reverse complement strand
CCGAGTGCGGACGGGGGGACTGACCGGCGCCGACCGGGCGCCGCCGCGCGGGAGCGGTCGTGAATCCCGGTCAGTCGGTGCCTGTCCCGCGCAGCGAGAGCAGTCGAAGCGCGTGCGCCCGGGCCGTGTCGTATCCGCGATAGCCAGGCCGCAGCGCAATCGCCTCGTCGAACGCGGCGACCGCTTCGCGCAACTGACGGCGCCCGGTATCGATGTGGGTCGCCCCGGCGAGGTGCATCAGGCACGTGGCGAGGTTGGCGGCAGCGTCGGCGCTGCGCGGCACGATCCGGCGAGCGACCCGGAGCAGCGTCTCGGCCCGTGCGGGGGCACCGGCTTCGAGCTGGGCGAGGCCCGCGTTCACGAACAGCGTGCCACCGTAGAGTGCACAGCCGATGCACCAGTGCCCATCTTCCTCGAGCGCCGCGCGGTGCGGGAAGTCGTGCACTGCCTCGCCGTGGAACGCCAGGGCCGACGCCAGGTCCGTGGTGCCCGCGGCGCGGTCGGTGCGGTGCCGAGCAAGGAAGATGTCGGCGACCGCACCCCGGGCGCAGGCGCGCTGCATGCCGGCGATGGCATCGAGGTCTGCCTGCAAGGCCGCCGCCCCGGCGACCAGGGGCGTCGCGAAGCTGCTGCCGAGCACGGTCGCGGGCTGCATCAGCGTGTAGTCCCCCGCTGCCGACTGGCCGTAGCCGCTCGCCTCGGTTGCCCACGCGCTCTCGCCGCGCACCGGGTCGGCGACCCGCCGCTCCTGCTGGAACCCGATCGCGAAGGCGTCGTGCGCCATCGCCGGGCAGAACAGGCTGCCCGGGTCGTTGCCGACCGCGGCGAACACCGCGCGGGTCCGTCCCGTAGTGCCGGCCGGTGACGGCACGACCGCGATGGCCGCCTGCACCGCTTCGCACAGGCAGCGGCCCGGTGTCGGGCAAGTCCGCGGACGCGCCGCCAGCATCCGGCGATCATGCGGCGCGAGCGTGACATCGCTCAATGGGACCGGGACGCCAAGGCTCATGCAGACGATCTGCGCTTCGGAATCGGCAAGCTTCCGGAGCGCGGTGGCTACCGCGTGGCGATCAGGCCCGTCAGGACCACCGATGGCGTACAGGTGCAGCGTGGCCTCCGGTGCGACGGTCCGCACGAGCAGCGCGACGGCAGTGCCGTGCGACAGGTCAGCACCGGGGCGGCCCGGCAGGCAGACACGGGTGCCGCTCGCCAGCGCAGGCAGCGACAGGTCGAACGCGGAGTCCAGGATTGCGACGTGCCGCCCGGCTCCGCGTTCGCCGCGTCGGTGCGCCTCGGCAACCGCGTCGAAGAACGGACTGTCGCGAGGGAACGCCCAATCGCCGCTGTCCCGGTCGTAACCCGCGATCAGCGCTTCCGCCGCCGCTCCCGAATACTCGAGTGCCCGATCAAAGGCGTTCGTCATACGGCGAGATTTCCTCGAACGGCGCCAGTCCTGCATCGTCCGGGATCCCCGCTTCGAGCGGTACCACCTTGCCATCCTGCCACCAGCCGCTGCGAGCGGCGTAGAGCAGCAGGCCATAGGGATGGAATGCCTTGCCCTTCGGGTTGCCGACCGACGTGGTGTAGGAGGCGGCCGAGGTCGCGCCGAACGAGATCGAGGCGTCGGTGATGTCGAGCGTCTGCAGCGCCGTCAGCTTGCCGGACAGGTCCACGTTAGCTTCGCCGGTCTCGGAAATCACGAGCGCGATCGCCTTGGCCAGCCTGACTTCGGAGACCATCACGGTGTCGTACCCGAAACGCTCCGTGGACCACGGCAGCGAGCGCAACACTTCGCGAAGGTTGTCGATGTAGCGCCGACGTTGGGTGGGTATGTGCAGCACCATCCCGCCACCGCGCCGGAAGCTCAGCTTGCCGCCGATCTTCGCATCGGGGTCGAGGGTGGCCGAGGCATCGACGCCCAGCGACACCGTGACGCCGACCGAGAATTTGCTCTTGGACGTGACCGGGATGTCTTCCTCGACGATCCGGGCCTGCACCGTCGTGTAGTCGGCGCAGCTTCCCTCCCGCATGAACACCCCGTCGCGCATCACGCCGATGTCGCCGGGCACGTACCCGAGTCCCGGCTGCCAGACGGGGTGGCACAGCATCTCTTCGCGGAACTGCCTGGAATAGAACTTCGGCAACGACACGGGTTGCCCTTCCCTGTCAGTTGGCAGTTGCGGGAAAGCTTCGGCAAGGAAAGCAGGCTGGCGCGCCCGGCGGGATTCGAACCCACGACCCCAGGCTTCGGAGGCCTGTACTCTATCCAGCTGAGCTACGGGCGCCAAGCTGCGCGAAGGATAGCGGTTTTCGGCGGACGGGTCCAACGTCCCCCGGATGCACTGCGGGGGCTGCGAGCCCCGCGTTGCCGGTCACGTTTCGCGTCGGGCACGACTCTTGCCATCCCGATCGGCCATCTCTGGCGATCAGGAGCCGCGCATGGAATCGTCGTCCGAAGGATCTGCTGCACCGTCCGCTCCCCGGCAGTCCGCAGCCACGGTCCCCGCCCTCCAGCGGATCCGGCTGCCACTGTGGCTCTTCCTGCTGATGCTGCTGGCGCTTCTCGGCATGTTCGGATGGAGCCAGTACCAGGCGAACGCCGCCGACCATCGACTCGCCGAGGAACGGCAGGCGATGGCCCAGGCCATGGAGACCGAGCGCGCAGCGCTGCAGACGGCCGCAGCCGATGCCGTCGCGCGCCAGACGGTGGAACTCGAGACGCTGTTCGGCGCGGCGCTCGCCTGGTCGGTACGCAGCAGCATGCTGCGCAACAACCTGGACGAGATAGACCAGTACTTCGGCGAGCTGGTGAAGAACCCGCGCATCACGCTCGTGCTGCTGGCGGGCCCCGATGGCAAGGTGCTGCGCTCGACCGACCGGCGGTACCTCGATACCGACTTCGCGACGTCCTTCCCGCCCGCGCTGCTCACGGGAAGCGACGTGTCCGTGCATCCGGACGAAGGCCGCCGCAAGCGCATCGTGCTGCCGGTGCAGGGACTGACGTCCCGTCTTGGAACGGTGATGCTGGTCTACCTGCCTCAGGAATGACGCGGGCAGGGCAGGGCGTCCGCGGCCGATTCGCGCTATCGTTCCCGGCGGAGGAAACTGAACATGCGCGAAAAACTCGAATCGATGCAGGTGGCCGCGGCCCGGGTGAAGTCGGGCAGCAGCCTGGTGATGAGCGCCAACCTGGAACGCCCGCCGATGGCCTTCCTGCGCGAACTGGTCCGGCGCAAGGTGCGCGACCTGCGGGTGATCGGCGTGGTCGGCGGCGACCTCAACATCGACTTCCTGGTCGGCGCCGGTGCGGTCTCGGTGGTCGACACCTGCAGCGTGACCATGGGCGAGTTCGCACGCACCGGTCCGAATTTCGCGCGGCACGTGCTCGGCGCGCGGGTGAGGGCCCTCGACAATACGTGAGGGGTGCTCTTCTCGCAGGCCCAGGCTGGGTCCATGGGGGTTCCATACGTTCCGGTGATCGGGCTGGTCGGCACCGACCTGCTCGCCCGCCGCGACGACATGGTGGTCGCGCCCGATCCGTTCGGCAGCGGCCTGAAGAGCGTGGTCGCGCGGGCGATGCGTCCCGACGTGGCGGTGTTCCATGCGCAGTGCGCCGACCGTGCCGGCAACGTGTCGTTCGGCTACCACGTCGAGTCGGTGATGCTGGCCGAGGCGTCCGCGCAGGTGGTGGTGACGGTCGAGGAGATCGTCGATCGCGTGACCGAGAAGACGGCCGACGGTGCGTTCCTGCCGTCGATCCTGGTCGATGCGGTGGTGCATGCGCCGTTCGGCGCGCACCCGGGCGGGCTCACCGGGCGCTACCCGATCGACCGCGACGCGATGCGCGCGTATGCAGCAGCCTCGCAGTCGGACGAGACCTTCGCTGCATGGCTCGATGAACACGTCTTCGGCGTCGAAGACCAGGCCGACTACGTCGAACGTTTCGTGCCGGATGCGATCCGCGGGGGCGGGCGATGAGCGTCAATCCTGTTGACCCGCGCGGCTACAACGACGACGAGCTGATGGCGGTGCTGCTGTCGCGCGAGGTGCGCGACGGCGAGGTCTCCGCGTGCGGGGCGCTGTCGCAGCTGCCGGCCACCGGCCTGCTGCTGGCGAAGCACACGCATGCGCCGGATGCCGAGCTGATCATCCTCAACACCGTGTTCCGGCCGTTCCATACCTCGCGCCAGTTCCACTTCCTCGCGCAGCGCGGCGAACTGGGCCTGTTCTTCGTCAGCGGCGTGCAGATCGATCGCCATGGCAACTACAACCTGCACCAGCTGGGCGAGGATCCGGAGCATCCGACGATGCGCTTCCCCGGCGGTTACGGTGGCGGGATGATCTACTACTGTGCGCGCCGCACCGTGGTGTTCCGCACCGAGCACACCCGGCGTTCGCTGGTCGAGCGCTGCGACTTCGTGTCGGCCGCGGGCGCCACGCCGCCGGACGTGCTGCGGCTCGGCGGACCGAGCAAGGTGGTGACGCCGAAGGCGACGCTGGGTTTCGACGCCGCGGCCGGCGAACTGCGTCTGGACTCGGTGCATCCTGGCCACACGCTGGACGGGGTGCGCGAGAGCACGGGCTTCGACCTCGGGCAGGCGTCGACGGTACCCGCGACGGATGCACCCACGGCGGACGAACTTCGCGTGCTGCGCACGGTCGTGCGGCCGCTGATGATCGAGACCGGTACCTACGCGCGCTGGGCGGAACGGGCGATCGCGGCGGGGTGATAGCATCGACGCCTGATCTTCCTGCCCGGAGTGCCGAGATGAGCGACAAAGTCTATCTGGACCTCGACCAGAAGGCGCTCGACGATGCCTATGACCAGCAGGTCTGGGCCCCGAACTCGAAGCAGGTGAACGGACGGCTGGCGGTGCTGAGCGAGCAGGTGCGCCAGCGCGTCGGTGCGCCGATGCGCGCCGCCTACGGGCCGACGGAGGTCGAGCAGCTCGACGTCTACCGCACGAAGGAGCCGGACGCACCGGTGATGGTCTACGTGCACGGCGGGGCATGGAAGGGCCACCTGGCGCGCGACCATGCGTACCCGGGCGAGATGCTGGTGCGCGCCGGCGCACACATGGTGGTGCCGGATTTCGCGC
This sequence comes from Burkholderiales bacterium, assembly GCA_019751575.1. GTDB lineage: Bacteria > Pseudomonadota > Gammaproteobacteria > Burkholderiales > CAIKXV01 > CAIKXV01. The sequence goes on along the minus strand of JAIENF010000572.1, from coordinate 418 downwards.
CGGTGCAGGACGTCGCCGGCAGCCTGTTCCCGATGGTCGACCAGGTACGCCGGGCGATCCGCTGGACCTGGCAGCATGCGCGCGAGTTCGGCGGCAACCCCGACCGCATCTACGTCTGTGGCCGCTCCTCGGGCGCCCACTTGTCCGGCTGCGCGATGATCACCGACTGGACGGGCGCGTTCGGCGTGCCGGCCGACATCGTCAAGGGCTACGTCCTGCAGAGCGGCATGTACGACCTGCGCGGCCCGCGCCTGTCCAAGCGCGGCGCGTACGTGAAGTTCACCGACGAGATGGAGCACCTGCTGTCGCCGATGCGCCACCTCGACCGCATCACGGTGCCAGTGTCGCTGCTGGTGGGCACCTTCGAGTCACCGGAGTTCCAGCGCCAGTCGCGCGACTTCGCGCAGGCGCTGAAGGA
>JAIENF010000079.1 GCA_019751575.1 Burkholderiales bacterium | reverse complement strand
CCGAAGATCGACACCGTCGAGGCCTTCCGCCAGATGCTGCTCGATGCCGAATCGATCGCGCACACCACCGAAGGCGCCAGCGGCATGTACTTCTCCGGCCTGATCGATACCCTCGGGCTCGGCGACCGGGTGCGGCCGAAGACACGCACGCGTCCGGGCGGACTGATCGGCGAGGTGCTGGTCGCCGGCGGCGCACAGATCGGCATCCAGCAGATCTCGGAACTGCGCGCGGTGCCGGGCGTGGAGGTCGTCGGCCCGCTGCCCGCCGGCGTGCAGAAGATCTTCGGCAACGCCGCGGGATTGCTCGCCGGCTGCGCCGAGCCCACCGGCGGCGCGGCGCTGATCGCCTTCCTGACCTCGGCCCGTGCGGCTCCGGTCTACGAAGCGCACGGCCTGACTGCAGGATAGAGAGGACTGAGACGATGGGCGAGACGGCATTCGAAACGTTCCGGCAATGGGTGGGTCGCCAGCGAACGGAACACGACATCATCACCGCGTGGCCGGTGAAGGCGATGTGCGCGACGCTCGACCGCTCCGGCGACGGCGACGGCCCCGGGACCGGGGATGAAGTCCCCCCTGCCTGGCACTGGCTCTATTTCCTCGAGGCGCGGCCGGCTTCGCAGGTCGGCGTCGACGGCCATCCGCGGCGCGGCGACTTCCTGCCGCCAGTGCCGCTGCCCCGTCGCATGTGGGCCGGCGGCCGCATCGAATGGCGTTCGCCGCTGCGCGTGGGCGACGCGGCGACCCGGCTGTCGGAGATCGTCTCGGTCGAACCCAAGAGCGGGCGTACCGGCACCCTGGTCTTCGTCACCGTGCGCCACACGATCTCGACGGCTGCGGGCGTGTCGGTCGTGGAGGAGCACGACATCGTGTACCGGGAGGCGGCAAGGCCCGGCGATCCCGTCCCGGCGCCGCGACCGGGCCCGGCGGGCGCCGTCTGGACGCGCACGACGGTTCCGGATGAAGTGATGCTGTTCCGCTATTCCGCGCTCACCTTCAACGGCCACCGCATCCACTACGATGCCCCGTACGTGACCGGGACCGAAGGTTATCCGGGACTCGTCGTGCACGGCCCCCTGCAGGCGACGCTGCTGCTCGACCTCGCCCGCACGCAGGCACCGCCGGCCCGGAGGCTGTCCAGGTTCGAGTACCGCGCGCTTTCGCCCACGTTCGGCGGACTCGCGCTGACGCTGAACGGCATTCCTTCAGCCGACGGACGGTCGGCGGACCTGTGGGCGGCCGGGCCGGGCGGCGGGCAGACGATGGCAGGCACCGTCTCGTTCGACTGACGCACCCTTGTCCGGGGGCATCGCCGGCGCGGTCGTCGTTCGCAGAAAAAACAGCCGGTTTCTCGCGTAACTGTTTGAAACCGCGAAAAATCCTTGCATAATGGGTTCCTGCCGTGGTGCCGGACGCAGCGCGCATCTCCGGCTCAAGCGGACCGCGCCAAGGCCGTTATTGGGTTCAGCAGGGAATTTCTGCCCTGGCGGACCCTCCATGCCCCCGACGACCGCAACCCAGGCTCCTTCAACCGTGCATCCCCCGCAGTCACCGCAGGCTGCCGCCGCGGCATCCGCCCGCCACGCATCCGCCATTGCCGCCACGCCGACCGGCCGCAAGGTATCGATCGATGCAGTGGCCGCCGACCTGCTGGCCGATGCGCTCATCGACGCCGAGCAGGCCGGGCTGCTGACCCGGGGTGGGCGCTTCAGCCGGTCCGAGCTGCATCCGCTGGCGATCGTCGCGGAGCAGAAGTGGAAGGATCCACGGCCCGGTCGCAAGCTCCTCGCGCTGGACAGCCTGACCGAGTGGTTCGCCGAGAAGGCAGGCCTGCCCTACCTGAAGATCGATCCGTTCAAGATCGATTTCGCAGGGGTGACCCAGGTCGTGTCGAACGCCTATGCGACGCGCTTCCGGATACTGCCGGTGGCGGTGACGCCGCGCGAGGTGACGCTCGCCGTGTGCGAGCCGTTCATCCATGAATGGGAGCCCGAACTCAGGCACATCCTCAAGCGCGACGTGAAGCGGGTGATCGCCAGCCCGACCGAGATCAGCAACTACCTGGTCGAGTTCTACACGATCGCCAAGTCGGTGAAGGGCGCATCGGCCGCGCAGGGCGGCGCGATGTCCGACCTCGCCAACTTCGAGCAGCTGGTGCAGCTGGGCAAGAAGGGTTCGCTCGACGCGAACGACGCCCACGTCGTGTCGCTCACCGACTGGCTGATGCACTATGCGTTCGAGCAGCGCGCGAGCGACATCCACCTCGAGCCGCGGCGCGAGGTGAGCAACATCCGCTTCCGCATCGACGGCGTGATGCACCAGGTCTACCAGGTACCCACCCCTGTCATGGCCGCGATGACCAGCCGGATCAAGGTGCTCGGCCGGATGGACGTGGTCGAGAAGCGCCGGCCGCAGGACGGCCGCATCAAGACCGTCGCCCCGGACAACCAGGAGATCGAGTTGCGCCTCTCCACGATGCCCACCGCCTTCGGCGAGAAGCTCGTGATGCGCATCTTCGACCCCGAGGTCCTGCTGCGCGACTACAAGGACCTCGGCTTCTCCGACGAGGATCTCCTGAAGTGGAATGGCATGGTGACCAAGCCGAACGGCATCGTGCTGGTCACCGGACCCACGGGCTCGGGCAAGACGACCACGCTCTACTCGACGCTGAAGCACCTGGCGAGCGACGACGTGAACGTCTGCACCGTGGAAGACCCGATCGAGATGGTAGAACCTGCATTCAACCAGATGCAGGTGCAGCACAACATCGGCCTCGATTTCGCCAGTGGCATCCGCACCCTGCTGCGCCAGGACCCGGACATCATCATGGTCGGCGAGATCCGCGACCAGGAGACCGCCGAGATGGCGATCCAGGCCTCGCTCACCGGCCATCTGGTGCTGTCCACGCTGCATACGAACGACGCCCCTTCGGCGGTGACCCGCATGCTCGACATCGGCGTGCCCCCCTACCTGCTGCATGCGACGGTGCTCGGCGTGATGGCGCAGCGCCTGGTCCGCACCCTTTGCCCACACTGCAAGGAGCCCGGGCCGCTCGACGAAGAGGCCTGGAACCTGCTCGTCGCGCCCTGGAAGGCGAAGAAGCCGGAGATCGTCTATCACGCGCGCGGCTGCCTGGAATGCAGGATGACCGGCTTCCGCGGGCGCGCCGGCATCTACGAAATGATGGTGCTGTCGCCCAACCTGCGCCGGGTCATCCAGGCAGATTGCGACCTGCTCGATTTGACCGAACAGGCGGCGCGCGACGGCATGAAGCCGCTGCGCATCAGTGGCGCGATGAAGGTCGCCGCCGGGCTGACCACCGTCGAGGAGGTGCTCAAGGTGGCACCGCCCCAGGTCGGCGAACGTTCCGCCCGCCGCCAGTGAATCGCGTCCACGGGACCCACGGACCCCTGCGATGAACCAGCCCCTGCCGCCAGTCGCGATCGCGTTCGACGCGCTCCCCGCCGCGGCCCAGGCGCAGGCGACCCCGGACGCTCCGAACGAAGCGGTCATCGATGCGATCTTCCGCACGGCGCGCACCGGCATCGCGATCGCTGCGCTGGACGGCCGTCGGCTGCGCGTCAACGCAGCCCTCTGCGACATGACCGGCTTCACCGAGGCCGAACTGCTGGCGCTCGATTTCAGGCAACAGGTCCACCCGGAAGACCTGCCACGCAGCGTCCTGCTGCGCGATTCGCTGCTCGCCGGCGAACGCGAAAGCTACACGATGCACCGGCGCTTCCTGCGCAAGGACGGCACGTGGATGCTGGCCTGCGCGACGATATCGATGGTGCGCGACGGCAACGGCCGGCCATCCTTCACGGTGGTCGTGATCGACGATCTGTCGGAGCAGCTGCGCAGGGCACAGGTGCTGGCCGACAGCGAGGACCGCTACCGCGCGACCTTCGATCGCGCCGGGGTGGGCATCACCCACATGGACGCCGATGGACGCCGGCTGAGCGTGAACGGCACTTTCTGCGAGATGCTCGGCTACAGCGAGGCGGAGTTCCTGGCGCTGCCCTTCGATGCGCTGTTCCATCCCGACGAAGCCGACGCGATCCGGCTTGCCCGTGACAAGGTGCTGCGCGGGGAGATCAAGGCCTCGACCATGGAGCGGCGCTACCGGTGCCGCGACGGCCGCTGGATCTGGGGACAGGTCACCACCACCGTCGTCCAGCGCGGCGACGGCAGGCCCGCGTACAAGATCGCGATCTCGCGCGACATCACCGCGCGCAGGATCGCAGAGGATGCCCTGCGCGCGAGCGAAGAGCGGTTCCGCGCCACATTCGAACAGGCGCCTTTTGCGATCGCGCATTCGTCCCCGGCCGGGAACTGGCTGCGCATCAACAGGCGCTTCGCCGAGATGTTCGGCTACCGGCTAGACGAACTCGCCGGCGTGACCTGGAAGGACCTCAACCATCCGGACGAGCTTGCCGCGCGCGAACGAAACGTGCTTCGCCTGACATCCGGAGAGATCGACACGATCACCCGCGAGAAGCGCTACCTGCGCCGGGGCGGGATCGAATTCTGGGGGCAGGTCACGCTGTCCGCGGTGCGCACCCGCGACGGCAGCTTCGACTACATGGTGGCCTCCATCCAGGACATCAGCGAACGCAGGCGCGCAGCAGACGCATTGCGCGACAGCGAAGCACGCTTCCGGAGCCTGATCGAGTTTTCCTCGGACTGGTACTGGGAACAGGATGAGCAGCTGCGCTTCACGGTGATTTCCGGCGGCGCGGTCGCCTCGCATGACCTGGTCGCCGGTGACTGCCTGGGCCGCCACCTCTGGGACATGCCCTGGCTTCCAGGTCCGGACGCCTCGGAGTGGAAGACGCACCGGTCGCTGCTCGAGCAACGGCAGCCCTTCAGGGAATTCGTGCTTTCACGCCACGCATCGGACGGCACGGTGCGCCATGTCTCGATCAGCGGCGAACCGATCTTCGCGGCGGACGGTGCGTTCCGGGGCTACCGAGGCGTCTCGAGCGATGTCACGAACCGGGTCGCGTTCGAGCGGCGCCTCCGCGAGCGCGAGACCGAGAACCGGCTGCTCGCGGAGATCGTCGCCCAGAGCCAGGATGCCATCGTCACCCGCGACCTGGAAAACCGGATCGTCACCTGGAACGCCGGTGCGACCCAGCTGTTCGGCCATGCCCCCGCAGCCGCGATCGGGCGCAACGCCACGGAACTGCTGTCATCCGACCCTTCGCCGGAGAACGTCGCCCACCACATCCAGGAACTGCGCGCCGGGGCGTCGCTCACCCGCCGCGCGCGCGGCCGCACCGCTGACGGACGGCTGATCGACGTCGAAGTGAGCCTCTCCCCGCTGCGCGATGCAGAAGCACGGCTGATCGGGCAGATCACCATCTCGCGCGACCTCACCGCCCGGATCGAGACCGAGCAGGCGCTGCGCGAGAGCGAGGCCCGCAACCGCCTGCTGGCCGATGTGGTCGACCAGACCACCGAGGCGATCATCACCAAGGACCTGGACAACCGGGTGCTCACCTGGAACCGGG
>JAIENF010000614.1 GCA_019751575.1 Burkholderiales bacterium | reverse complement strand
GCTTTCATCGATGCGATGCTCCGCTGTGCAGTGGGAGGAAGGCCGGTGCGGCCGATGCGCAGTGTACCGGAGCGATCGTCGCGCATCGGTCGAGGCCCGCCGCGCGTGCGCATCGCCTGCCACGCGGCGTGCCGTGCCATCATCGGCAGATCGGTCCGGCCATCCTCGGCGGACCCCACCGGGAGCACTACTGCGATGGCAGGTGCAAGCCTTCTCGCGCGGCTCGACGATGTCGCCATCCTCGGCAAGCCGGGCACGAAGCGGGTCGCAGGCCTGCTCGGCGGTGTCCATTGAGTCCGCACGGCCGGGTCCCGCAGTGGCCCCATGACGGCAGCCGGCGTCCGGCGTTCGCGCTGGAACCCGCGCCGGGGCAGGAGTCGGTCTGGGACTATCCGCGCCCGCCACGGCTCGCGCCGGATGCGCGCGAGGTCGTGATCATCGCGGCCGGGGTCGAGATCGCTCGCACCCGGCGCGCGATGCGCGTGCTCGAGACCGCGAGCCCGCCGACCTTCTACCTGCATCCGGATGACGTCGACCCGCGCTGCCTGTTGGCCGCGCCCGGCGCCTCGTACTGCGAGTGGAAGGGCGAGGCGCGCTACTGGTCGGTGCAGGTGCCGGGTGCCGTGTTCGAGAAGGTGGCCTGGAGCTACCCGTCGCCCGAGGCGGACTTCACCGCCCTCGCCGGCTGGATCGGCTTCTATCCGTCGCCGATGGAGTGCACGGTCGGCGGCGTCCGGGTGCAACCGCAGCCCGGCCGGTTCTATGCGGGGTGGGTCACGCCCGAGGTGGTCGGCCCCTTCAAGGGTGGACCCGGCACCAGCGGCTGGTAGGCAGGCCCGGGCGGTGCCGGCTAGGTGCGTGCGGGACGAGGGGCCAGTGCCAGTGCCAGGGTCTGGCGTGCGACGACCGCCTCTTCGTTCGTGGGGATCACGAAGGCCTGCACGCGGCTGTCGGCGGTGGTGATGCAGGCGGCGCCGGACTGGTTGGCGCGTGCATCGAGCCGAAGTCCCATCCAGCCGAGCGCATCGACGACGCGTGCACGCACCGGCGCCGCGTTCTCGCCGATGCCGGCCGTGAACACCAGCGCGTCGAGTCCGCCGATCGCCGCCGCCAGCGAGCCGACTTCGCGCACGATGCGATGGCAGTACATGTCCACCGCCAGCGCGGCGGCCGGTGCGCTCGAGGCGAGCAGCGTGCGCATGTCGTGCGACAGTCCCGACACCCCGAGCAGTCCCGCCTCGCGGTAGAGCTTGCGCTCCAGGGTGGCGGCATCGACGCCGGCATGGCGCAGCAGGTGCAGCACCGCGCCCGGGTCGAGCGCGCCGCAGCGCGTGCCCATCATGAGGCCGTCCAGGGCGGTGAAACCCATGGTGGTGGCGCGGCTGCGCCGGCCATGCATCGCGCACATCGACGCGCCGTTGCCCAGGTGGGCGACCAGCACGCGCCCCTCGGCCAGGGCCCCGATGCGGGCCGGAAGTTCGCCGGCGATGTATTCGTAGGACAGCCCGTGGAAGCCGAACCGCCGCACGCCATGTGCCCGCAGGTCGGCGCCGATGGCGAAGGTGCGCTCGACCGGATCGAGGGTCGCGTGGAACGCAGTATCGAAGCAGGCGACCTGTGGAAGCGCCGGCCGCAGGGCGGCCAGCGCGCGGATCGGCGCGATGCTCGCCGGCTGGTGCAGCGGGGCGAGCGCGGTCAGCGCCTCGATCGCGTCGACCACCGCCTCGTCGACGATCACCGGGCCCACGAAGGATTCGCCCCCGTGCACCACCCGGTGGCCGATCGCGCGCAGGACGAGGTCGTCGTCATGCGCATCGACCCAGTGCAGCAGGTGGGCCAGCGCCTCGGGATGGGTCCAGGCGCCCGGTCGCAGTTGCCCGAGGTCCTGGTCGACGAGGCGTCGGCCCGTGGCATCGGCCACCAGGAACCGCGGATCTTCGTCGAGGTCTTCGAGCTGGCCGCGGAACAGGGGCTCGATCGCCGCGCCGCGGCATGCGAACAACGCGAATTTCAGGCTGGACGAGCCGGCATTGAACGCGAGGACTGCGTCGGTCATCGGGTGCCGGTCACGGCAAGCCGCGCCACGGCGCACGAGGCCAGGCGCGAACTGCGGCCGTCTGCACGGCTGGTGAGGATGACCGGGACGCGCGCGCCGAGCACCAGCCCGGCGGCGAACGCGCGGGTGAAGAACACGAGCTGCTTGTAGAGGATGTTGCCGGCTTCGATATCCGGCGCGACCAGGATGTCCGGCTCGCCCGCCACCGGCGAAACGATTCCCTTGATCCGTGCCGCATCCGCAGACAGGGCATTGTCGAATGCCAGCGGGCCGTCCAGCACGCCGCCACGGATCTGGCCGCGATCGGCCATCTTGCACAGCGCGGCCGCATCGACGGTCGCCGGCATCTTCGGAGTCACCGTTTCCACCGCGGCGAGCAATGCGACCTTCGGCAGCGGGATGCCCAGTGCATGGGCGAGATCGATCGCGTTCTGCACGATGTCGCGCTTGGACTCGAGGTCGGGCGCGATGTTCACCGCTGCATCGGTGATCAGCAGCAGCCGCGGGTGGCCGGGCACGCCCATCACGAAGGCATGGCTGATCCGACGCGCCGTGCGCAGCCCGGACTCGCGCGCGACCACGGCCGCCATCAGTTCGTCGGTATGCAGGCTGCCCTTCATGATCGCGCTGACTTCGCCATCGCGGGCGAGGCGGGCGCAGTGCATCGCGGCCTGCAGCGGATCGGCGGCATCGAGCAACCGGCAACCGCGCAGGTCCAGCGACTCGCGCTCGGCCAGCAGCCGGATGTCCTTCTCGGGCCCGACCAGCCACGGTTCGACAAGGCCTTCGGCCGCTGCATCGACCGGTCCGGCCAGTGCATCGGCGGACATCGGCCAGGCGACCGCAGTGGCCGCGGGCGGCAACGCCCGGGCGCGCGACAGCAGGCTTGCGAGGTGCTCGGTGTCCGGGCCTGCGGGAATCGATTGTCTCGGGTTGTCTGCCATCGTCGATCGTCAGTGGTTGCGGGACAGGTGGCGGCGCGGCGTCGAGCGCACCTTCGGGACGTCCATGGCGCGAGTGTGCCGCATCATCATGGCCTGCGTACGTACGATCCGGGTGCGCGTCCGTAGTCGAGGCCGTCGTGTCCAAGCGCGGGTGGTTCCACTTCGCCGCTGCCATGCCGCGCGAGCCACGCCTGCCACGGTGTCCACCAGGAGCCGGCGCTGCTCGGCGTGGTGTCGCGCCAGCGCTGGGGATCCAGGGTGGACGCGGGGTCGCCGGCCGGGCGGGTGGCGATCTGGTAGTGGCGGCGCGCGTTCGCGCCCGGCGCCTGCGGCGGATTCACCACCCCGGCATTGTGCCCGCCGGTGGTCAGCACGAACGTGACCTCGGCATCGGTGAGCCGGTGCAACTGGTAGACCGACTGCCAGGGCGCGACATGGTCGGCGACGGTCGCGACCATGAACACCGGCGTGCGGATGTCGGCCATCGATACCGGGCGGCCGCCCGCCAGCAGGCGCCCATGTGCCAGGTCGTTGCGCTGGTAGAGTGCGCGCAGGTATTCGCCGTGCATCCGGGCCGGCATCCGGGTGCCGTCCGCGTTCCAGGCCATCAGGTCGATCAGCGGCTCGCGCTGGCCCAGCAGGTATTCGCGCACCGCCCGCGTCCATACGAGGTCTCCGGCGCGAAGCAGTGCGAACGCACCCGCCATCTGCCGGGTGTCGAGGTAGCCCGTGCGCTGCATCTCCCGCTCGAGCCAGCGCAGCTGCGCCTCGTCGATGAACAGCCCGAGCTCGCCGGGCTGCGAAAAGTCGGTCTGCGCGGCGAACAGGCTGAGGCTGCCGATGCGCTCGACGCCATCGCGCGCCATCGCGGCAGCACCGATCGCCAGCAGCGTGCCACCCAGGCAGTAGCCGACCGTGTGCACCGGGCGCCCGGGCACGGTCGCGCCGACCGTGTCGAGTGCCGCGTAGAGCCCGCAGGACAGATAGTCGTCCAGCGAAAGATGCCGGTCGCGTGCATCGGGGTTCAGCCAGGACACCATGAACACGGTATGGCCCTGGCGCACCAGCCAGTCGACCAGCGAGTTTTCCGGCGAGAGGTCCAGGATGTAGTACTTCATGATCCAGGCCGGCACGATCAGGACCGGCTCGGCCATCACCGCCGGCGTCTTCGGTGAATACTGGATCAGTTCGATCAGCCGGTTGCGGAAAACCACCCGTCCCGGCGTGGTGGCAACGGTGTCGCCGACGCGGAACGCCTCGGCGCCGGCCGGCGGCAGGCGCCGCTGATGCCGGTGCAGGTCGTCGAGCAGGTGCGCGCCTCCGCGCAGCAGGTTCGCGCCGCCTTCCCGAATCGTCGCCGACAGCACGTCGGGGTTGGTCGACGGGAAATTCGCCGGCGACATCGCGTCCAGCATCTGGCGCGTGCCGAATTCGACCAGGTGCCGCGCGCGTCGAGGCAGTCCCGGCAATGGCCGGGTCGCTTCCTGCCACCAGGCCTGCTGCAGCGAGAAGCCCAGCGCATACGCATTGAACGGCCATTGCTGCCACGCCGGCCCCTGGAACCGACGATCGTTCGAAGCCGGGCGGGTGGCCGGGCGCTTGCCGTCGCCACCGGAGAGCGGTTCGAGGCAGGCTGCGGTCATCCGGCAGGCGTTGCGCAGTGCAAGGTCAGCCAGCCGCGCCTGGCGCACCGGCGAAAGTGCGAGCTGCTGCCACCATTGCAGCCACGCCAGCGGTGCGGACAACGGTGGCGGATTGACCGCGGCTGCGGGGGGCTCTGGTCGTGCAGGTTCCGTCCGCGGTGCCATCAGCCCTTCACCGCCCATTGCGTCGAGAGTCCGAACAGCGACATCCAGAGCGCGGCGAGGACTCCTGCCCAGAGCAATCCGTCGATCGCGAAACCCGGAACCAGCCACGCGACCAGCAGCAGCATGCAGGCATTGATCACCACCAGGAAAAGCCCGAGCGTCACGAGCGTGATCGGCAGGGTCAGCAGCACCAGCACCGGACGCACGAGCGCGTTGACGAGGCCCAGCAGCAGCGCCGCGACCACGAGGGCCTGCCAGCCGGAGGCGGCGACCCCGGGGATGATCACGGTAGCCACCCATAGCCCGATCGCGTTCAGCAACCAGCGCAGCAGGAGTTTCATCCGGTCTCTCGCGCGGGGATCATGGCCGGAAAGCATACACGACGGCACCCCGCGCCGCGGCCGCGCTGCGGTGCCGCAAACGCGATCGGGCACGGATTCTGCCGGCGCCCGCGCTATAATTGATTTCTTTGACTTTTTCCAAATTTCTCCGGAGTGCGCGATGCCGATCTACGCCTATCGATGCGCCTCCTGCGGCTTCGAACAGGATGTGCTGCAGAAGGTGAGCGAGGATCCACTGACCGATTGTCCGTCATGTGGCAAACCGACCCTGGCCAAGCAGGTCACCGCGGCCGGATTCCAGCTCAAGGGGTCCGGCTGGTACGTCACTGATTTCCGCGACAACGGCAAGAAGCCGG
>JAIENF010000349.1 GCA_019751575.1 Burkholderiales bacterium | reverse complement strand
CGGCATCCGCGAGGAATTCATACTGCGGCGCGGCCGGCCAGTGCTCGAAGCGCGCTGCGTGCCGGTCGTGCCGACCGTGCACTTCCTGCAGGAACACCACGTCCGCCGACAGCGTATGCAGCTGGTCGCGCAGGTCGCGCACCATCATGCGCCGGTTGAATGGCGAAAAGCCCTTGTGGATGTTGTACGTCGCCACGCGCAGCACGTGCGGGTGGTGTGCCGTCGACGCGCCGGGCAGGCTCTGGCCGGCGGGAATCATCGGCGGGTCAGCATCCCGGACGGCATCGCGATCCGCACCCGCGGGTTGCCGGCCGCCATCCGGATGCGCGCTCGAGGCGATGTCGGACTACGACACCTCGAGCATGCGGGTCAGCGCGAGCTTCGCGAGCGCCGCTTCGCGCGCCGGGACGGAGATCTGGTTGACCACCCTGCCCTCGACCAGGTTCTCGAGGCACCAGGCGAGGTGCTGCGGATCGATGCGGGCCATCGTCGAGCACATGCAGACGGTCGGTGCCATGAACTGCACCACCTTGCCCTGGCCCTTGAACTGGTCGGCGAGGCGATTCACGAGGTTGAGTTCGGTGCCGACCAGCCATCGGGTGCCCGGTGCGCTCTGCGCGATGGTGCGGATGATGAAGTCGGTCGACCCGACGTAGTCGGACAACTTGCAGACGTCGAACTTGCACTCCGGATGGCTGATCACCATGCCGGTCGGGTTCTGCTCGCGCCAGCGCAGGATATGCTGCGGCTGGAACATCTGGTGCACCGAGCAGTGCCCCTTCCACAGCAGCACCTTCGCCATCTTGATCTGCTGCGCGGTGAGGCCGCCCATCGGCTCGTCGGGGTCCCAGACCAGCATCTCGGACACCGGGATATCCATCAGGTAGCCGGTCCACCGCCCCAGGTGCTGGTCGGGGAAGAACAGCACCTTGTCGCGCCGGGCGAACGCCCATTCGAGGATGTTGCGGGCGTTGCTCGAGGTGCAGACGATGCCGCCATGCTCGCCGCAGAACGCCTTCAGGTCGGCGGCCGAGTTGATGTAGGTGATCGGCGTGATGTGTTCGTCGGGGTCGAGCACCTCGGAGATCTCGCGCCAGGCGCGTTCGACCTTGGCGAGGCTGGCCATGTCCGCCATCGAGCAGCCGGCGGACAGGTCGGGGAGGATGGCGACCTGGTGCGGCGCGGTCAGGATGTCGGCGACCTCGGCCATGAAATGGACGCCGCAGAACACGATGTATTCCGCCTCGGTCTGCGCCGCGAGGCGCGACAGGCCGAGCGAGTCACCGGTGAGGTCGGCGTGCTGGTACACGTCGGCCCGCTGGTAGTGGTGGCCCAGGATGGTCGCGCGCGCGCCCAGCTTGGCCCGGGCAGCGACGATCCGTGCCTGGCAGGCGTCGTCTTCCAGGGTCTTGTAGTCGTCGAATGACAACACTGGGGTCGCGGTCATTGCATCCTCCAGGGAACGCGCATCGGGAAGCGGCATCCGATTAACGCAAACGGGGCGGCGAAGTTAACACAACTGTCACCCCGGGGTGCACTGCGGCGGGGTGTCAGCGCGAAGCTGGCAGCGGCAGCTGGCGGATGGCATCGACATTGGTGGACGAAAACACCTTGCCGGCGGCCTCCGACCACGGCAACCACTGATATCGGGTGTGTTCGCGCGCAGACAAGACCACCGGCACGCGATCGTCGAGTTGCAGGCCGAACACGTGCTCGACGTTCTCGGTCACGCCGGGCCCGTAGCGCGCCCGCCAGTGCGGGTAGATCTCGTAGCGGTTGGCCTGCTTCCAGTCGACCAGCCGGCCGGCGGCCGCGTCGATCCCGGTCTCTTCCAGCACCTCGCGGCGGGCGGTGTCCATCAGCGGCTCGTCGATCCGGTCGACGCTGCCGGTGACCGACTGCCAGAACCCCGGCCGGTCGCAGCGTTCCAGCAGGAGCACGTCCAGGGCCCGGGTATGGATCACCACCAGGACCGAGATCGGGATCTTGTACACGCCGTTGCTCCCGGGCCGGTCAGCCGGCGCCGTCCGCCCCGTCCCGCCCGGGCAGCGGGTCCAGGCCGAACTCGGCCGGCTCGTCGGTGGCAACCAGGACCCAGCAGGCGATGCCGCGTTCGCGCCAGGACTCGACCGCGTCGTCCAGGATCTCGACCAGGGTCTCGAACGCCTCCGGCACCTCGCGCACGGCCGTCGCCGCACCATCGATGCGCCAGAGCAGGCCATGCCGCGCCGCATCCGGCGGCTCGTGCCAGGCATCGTCGCGCAGGCACTCGTCCAGCGCGTCCCAGTTGCCACCGAAGTACTCCGGCAGGCCGCAGGCATCGGCGAAGGCGTCGAGGATCGCGGCTTTCGTGCTGCAGTGTTCGAGGTCGACCCGCACCACCATCAGCCCGGCGGCGGCCGCGGCCGCGGTCCACGCATCGAGGTCGTGGTCGCAGGCGTGGAGGCCGGCGGCGGCGGGGTCGCGCAACAGGTTCATGTCCATGCGTTCACTCGCTCGCGGATCGCCGGCTCATTCACGGATGCGCCTGAAGCTCGCATAGTGGTCATCGGTGTAATAGAACTCTCCGGATCGCGCAGCCACGATGCGCCGCGCCCCGCGGTGACGCACGCCGGGCGTGACCACGGTGTACTCGCGGTACCAGCCACGCTCGCGCATCGGCAGGAGCTTCTCGCGGTTGTTGAACACGATGCCGTCACGGTCGTACGGGAAGGGGCCATCCTTCCGGATCAGGGCGAGCGTCCGGCGCGCCTCGGGTGGCAGGTCCGCGACCGCCACTTCCGCGATCTGCCCCTTCGCCGCAGGTGGCGGATCGCCGCGCGCCGAAGCGTCCTGCACCGGCAGCAGCAGCACCACCAGCGCGGCCAGCACCAGCAGCAGCGCGGCCGACCCGCATCGGACGGCCGCCCGCAGCGACGTCCAGGGCGATGGCCGGATGCAACGGTCCTGCGCCCGCATCAGCGGACCTTGATGTGCAGTTCACGCAACTGCTTCTCGTCCACCGGCGAGGGTGCCTGGGTCAGCAGGCATTGCGCACGCTGCGTCTTCGGGAAGGCGATCACGTCGCGGATCGAGTCGGAGCCCGCCATCATCGCGACGATGCGGTCGACGCCGAACGCGATGCCGCCATGGGGCGGCGCGCCGTACTGCAGCGCGTCGAGCAGGAAGCCGAACTTGGTGCGCGCCTCTTCCGTCGACAGTCCGATGGCCGAGAACACCTTCGACTGCACGTCCTCGCGGTGGATGCGCACCGAACCACCACCGATCTCGGAGCCGTTGAGCACCATGTCGTAGGCCTTGGCCAGCGCCCTGCCGGGTTCCGTGCCGAGGAAGTCCTCGTGCCCGTCCTTGGGCGCGGTGAACGGGTGGTGCATCGCCGTCCAGCCCTTCGTCTCCTCGTCGAACTCGAACATCGGGAAGTCGACCACCCACAGCGGCGCCCACTTCCGGCCGTCGAGGTGGCCCTTCTCGTGGCCGACGCGCAGGCGCAGCGCACCCATCGCGTCGTTGACGACCTTGCCGCGGTCGGCCCCGAAGAAGACCAGGTCGCCCGACTGCGCGCCGGTGCGCTCGAGGATCGCGGCCAGCGCCTGCGGATGCAGGTTCTTCACGATCGGCGACTGCAGCCCCTCCTCGTTCGGCTTCGACGCATCATTGACCTTGATGTAGGCCAGGCCCTTGGCGCCATACACCTTGACGAATTCGGTATAGCCGTCGATCTCGCCACGGGTGAGCGCCGCGCCACCGGGCACGCGCAGCGCGGCCACCCGGTCGCCCGGCGTGGTCGCCGGACCGGAGAACACCTTGAACGCGACATCCTTCATCACGTCGGTGAGCTCGGTCAGTTCGAGCGTCACGCGCAGGTCGGGCTTGTCGCTGCCGAAGCGGTCCATCGCTTCCTGCCAGGTCATGCGCGGGAACTCGGGCAGGTCGACCGACATCACCTCGCGGAAGACGCTGCGGATCATGCCTTCCATGATGTCGTTGATCTCGCGCTCGTTCAGGAACGAGGTCTCGACGTCGATCTGGGTGAATTCGGGCTGGCGGTCGGCGCGCAGGTCCTCGTCGCGGAAGCACTTGACGATCTGGTAGTACCGGTCGAAGCCGGCGACCATCAGCAGCTGCTTGAAGATCTGCGGCGACTGCGGCAGCGCGAAGAATTCGCCGTGGTGCACGCGCGACGGCACGAGGTAGTCGCGCGCGCCTTCGGGCGTGGACTTGGTCAGCATCGGCGTCTCGACGTCGATGAAGCCCTGTGCATCGAAGTAGCGGCGCACCGCCATCGTGAAGCGGTAGCGCAGCTTCATGTTGTTCAGCATCTCGGGCCGGCGCAGGTCCATCACGCGATGGGTCAGGCGCACCGTCTCGGACAGGTTCTCTTCGTCCATCTGGAACGGCGGCGTCAGCGACGCGTTCAGGATCTCGATCGATTTCGCGAGCACCTCGATCTGGCCGCTGACGATGTTCGCATTGGTGGTGCCGTCGGGGCGGCGGCGTACCCGGCCGGAGATGCGGAGCACGAATTCGTTGCGCACCTTGTCGGCGGTCGCGAAGGCTTCCGGCGTGTCCGGGTCGATCACCACCTGCACCAGGCCCTCGCGGTCGCGCAGGTCGATGAAGATGACGCCGCCATGGTCGCGGCGACGATGCACCCAGCCATTGAGTTCGACCGTCTGGTCGAGGTGTCTTTCGGAGATCAGGCCGCAGTAGTCGGTTCGCATCGTCGTTCTTCAGGTTCCGGCAGGCAGGGTGCCCGCGGTGGGAGGGAGTATTCGGGAGGCAGCGCCGAGGTGCCGGGCGGCGCGCAGGAGGCCGGGTTCAAGCCCCGTGGACGGGCCCCTTCACCAGCGGCATCGGGCTCTCGCCCGGTGCATCGGGCCGCGCCGTCGGCCGCGGCGGCACGATGCCCATCGAGATGATGTACTTGAGCGCCTCTTCGACGCTCATCTCGAGTTCGATCACCTCGTTCGCCGGCACCAGCAGGAAGTAGCCGGCCGTGGGGTTCGGCGTGAGCGGGATGAACACGCCGACCGAGTCGCCCGGCAGGAGCCGGGCAACCTCGCCGCCGGGCTTGCCGGTGACGAATCCGATGGTCCAGGTGCCCGGCTGCGGGAACTGCAGCAGCACTGCCTTGCGGAAGGATTGTCCATTGCTGGCGAGCAGCGAGTCGGTGACCTGCTTCACGCCGTAATAGATCGACCGCACGACGGGGATTCGTGCGAGCAGGCCTTCCCATGTCGCGAGCAACCGCTGCCCGATGAAGTTCGCCGCCACCACGCCGGTCAGGGTGACGATGGCGAGGGTCAGCAGCACGCCCATGCCGGGGATATGGATGCCCGCCCAGGCCTCGGTGCGCCATGCCGCGGGCAGCAGTGCGAGCGACTGGTCGAGCGTGCCGACCAGGAAATCCATCACCCAGAACGTGATGCCGATCGGGATCCAGATCAGCAGGCCGGTGATGAAATAGCGGCGCAGGTTCACTGCCGTTCGCCGGGACCGTGCGG
>JAIENF010000187.1 GCA_019751575.1 Burkholderiales bacterium | reverse complement strand
CGCGGCGTCCATCATCGCAGGCACCAGCATGCCGGTGCGCTCGGGCGTGAGCAGGCCGCCCGGGTCCTTCAGGCAGATGCGATAGGGCTTGAGCGCCGCCGCGGCGCGCGTGCGTTCGATGAAGTACGCGTCGGTGTGCCGGGGCGAGACCGAGTAGGTGAGGTTGATGATCGGCTTCACGCCCGCCTTCGCGGCCGCGCCCGCACGCTTCGCCCAGACCGCGGGGTCGTTCCAGGAGTCCGACACCCGCACCTCGTCGATGCCCGCGCGCTTCATCACGCGCCAGAAGAGTTCGACCATGCACTGCTGGTCGGTGCCGAACAGGTTGAGTCCGCCGCCGTTCAGTCGCAGCGGCGTGCGTCCGCCATGCGCCTTCAGCAGCCGGATGCGCTCGAACGGATCCTCGCGCAGGTCGCGCACGCACTTGCCGATGAATGACGGCGCGAGCACTTCCAGCGCATCGAAGCCGGCGCGATCGAGGCGGTCGATCACCGGAAGCATCATGCCGGTCGTCATCCGCTCGGCCCAGAGACTCTGGTGGCCGTCGCGCAGCGTGACGTCGACGAATTCGATCCGTTCCATCTTCTGCTCCGTCCTCGATGCCGGGTCGTTCACCCGGCGTGCGCCGGTACGGCGCCGTTCATCTCGTCGATCATCCGCCCGACCAGCGCCGTGTTGACGCGGCCGGACACGAAATCCGGGTGCGGTATCGCATGCCGCAGGAACGGCAGCGTGGTGTCGATGCCTTCTATCGTGAACTGCGCGAGCGCCTGGCGCATGCGCAGGATCGCCTCGTTCCGGTCGATGCCGTAGACGATCAGCTTGGCGAGCATCGAGTCATAGTGGATCGGCACGACATAGCCTTCATGGCAGTGCGTGTCGAGCCGGATGTTCGGCCCTTCGGGCGGCCGCCACGCGGTGATGCGGCCGGGGCTGGGGCGGAAGTTCTCGGTGGGCACCTCGGCGTTGATGCGGCACTCGATCGCGTGCCCGCGCAGCACGACGCCGCGCTGCCGGTAGCGCAGCCGCTCGCCTGCGGCCACGCGCAGCTGTTCCTGCACGAGGTCGATGCCCGACACCGCCTCGCTCACCGGGTGCTCGACCTGGATGCGGGTGTTCATCTCGAGGAAGAAGAACTCGCCGGTGTCACCGTCGACGATGAACTCGACCGTACCTGCGTTGCGGTATTCGATCGCGCGGGCGAGCGCCACCGCCGCGGCGCGGATGCCGTCGCGCGTGGCCACGGGCAGGTTCGGCGCCGGAGACTCTTCCACCACCTTCTGGTGGCGCCGCTGCAGCGAGCAATCGCGTTCGCCCACGTGGACCAGGTTGCCGTGGGCATCGCCCAGCACCTGCACCTCGACATGGCGCGCGTTGCGGATGTAGCGCTCGAGGTAGAGCGTGTCGTCGCCGAATGCGTTGCGCGCCTCGTGCGAGGCGGCGGCGAAGGCGCGCGCGATGTCCTCGGCGCGCTCGACGACCTTCATCCCGCGTCCACCTCCGCCCGCGGCGGCCTTGAGCAGCACCGGATAGCCGATCGTGCCGGCGATCGACGCGGCCTGGGCAGCGTCGGTGACCTCCTCCGACCCCGGCAGCAGTGGCACGTTCGCGGCCCGCGCGAGTGCCCGCGCGGCCAGCTTGTTGCCCATGTCATGGATCTGGTCGGGCGTGGGCCCGATGAACACGATGCCCTCGTCCGCGCAGGCCTGCGCGAGCGCCCGGGACTCGGCCAGGAAACCGTAGCCCGGGTGCAGCGCGTCGCACTCCGTGCCCTGCGCGGCCGCCAGCAGCGCGTCGATCCGCAGGTAGCTCGCCGACGACGCTGCCGGCCCGATGCACAGTGCCCGGTCGGCCATGCGCGCCGGCAGGCTGTCGCGATCGGCCTCGGAGGCGGCCAGCACGGTCTCGATACCGAGCGCGCGGCAGGCGTGGATGATCCGCACCGCGATCTCGCCGCGGTTGGCGACCAGCACGCGGCGCAGCGGTCGAGCGGTCACGGTCACGACGGACGCACGCGGAACAGCACCTGCCCGTATTCGACGATCGTCGCATCCTGCACGCAGACCTCTGCGATCGTGCCGGTCGTGCCCGCGTGCACGGCGTTGAACATCTTCATCGCCTCGACGAGGCCGACCGTCGTCTCGGGCCCTACCTTCGATCCCGGCGTCACGAATGGCGCCGCGCCGGGCTCGGGCTGCGAATAGAAACGGCCGATCATCGGCGACACGATGTCGACGAGGCCGGAGCTCGCGGCGGACGCTCCCGCAGCTGCGGGCGCCGATGCGGTGCCGGCCGGGGCAGGCGATGCGACGGACGGAGCGGGCGGGGCGGCTGCGGGAGCGGGAGCAGGGGCAGGGGCCGCGAGAGCGGGGGCCGCCGCCGCCGTCGGCAGCGCCATCGCCGCGTTGCCCTTCGCCACCGTGAGCTTCAGCGCGCCCAGCTCGAGCTGCAGGTAGTCGAACGTGGATTGTTCGAGCGTCTCGATGATGCGACCGATGCGCCGTACCTCGTCCTCGGTCAAGGGAACTTCCGGTTCGCCCACGTGCCTTGCTCCTCAGTTCGCGAGGCGCGTGCCGTCGGCAGCGACCTCGGGGATGTCCATCGTCCTGCAGTCGCTCGCGACCGCGAGCGCCGCGCCGGTCCTGGCGCGGATCGACTCGATGTCGCAGCCGGGCGCGGTCTCGCGCAGCATGAAGCCGTCCGGCGTCACGTCGATGACGGCCATGTCGGTGTAGATGCGCTTCACGCAGGCGCGCGCCGTGAGCGGCGCCGCGCAGCACTCGACGATCTTCGGCGCGCCCTTGTTCGTGACGTGCGTCATCGCGACCCAGACACGCTTCGCGCCCACGGCCAGATCCATCGCCCCGCCGACCCCCGGCACCGCTTCGCCGGGCACCTTCCAGTTCGCGAAGTCGCCGTTGGCCGCGACCTCGATCGCGCCGAGGATCGCGTGCGTGAGGTGGCCGCCGCGCATCATCGCGAAGGAGATGGGCTGGTCGAAGATCGCCGCGCCGGGCGCGAGCGTGCAGAACCCCTTGCCCGCGCTGATCAGGTCGAGGTCGACCTCGCCCTTCGCAGGACGAGGCCCGACACCGAGGATGCCGTTTTCGCTGTGCAGGAACACCTCGCGGCTGCGATCGAGGAAGTTCGCCACCAGCACCGGCATGCCGACGCCGAGGTTGACGTAGGCGCCCTCGGGCAGGTCGTGCGCGATGCGCCAGGCGATGCCGTCGCGGGTGAGGCTCATGCGCCGCCCTCCTTCGGCTGTTCGAGCAGGTTCGGATGGCGGTCGACCTGCACCAGCCGGTCGACGAAGATGCCGGGCGTGTGTACCTGCTCGGGCGGAATCTCCCCGACCCCGACGAGGCGGTCGACTTCGGCCACGACCTGGTCCGCCGCCGTCGCCATGATCATGTTGAAGTTGCGCATCGTGCCGCGGTACATCACGTTGCCGAGGCGATCGCCGAGGTGTCCCTTGAGGAAGGCGAAGTCTGCACGCAGCGCACGCTCGAACAGGTAGTCGCGCCCGTCGAGGGTCCGGACTTCCTTTCCCTGCGCCAGTTCGGTACCGACGCCCACCGGCGTGTAGAACCCGCCGAGGCCTGCGCCTCCGCAACGGATGCGTTCGACCAGCGAGCCCTGCGGCACGAGTTCGAGCTCGACTTCGCCCTTCAGGTAGCGCTCCCGGAACTGCGTCGACGAGGGCGCGGGAAACGAGGCGATCAGCTTGCGCACGCGACCATCTCCGAAGAGCGCACCGAGCGCGAACGGCCCGGTGCCCGCGCCGTTGCTGACGATGACGAGGTCGCGTGCGCCCGTCTCGCGCAACGCGTCGATCAGCCGTGCCGGCATGCCGGCGTTGCCGAAGCCGCCGAGCATGATCGTCGCGCCGTCGCGCACATCGGCCACTGCGGCGCGGCAGTCGGCCACGGTCTTGTTGATCATGCCCCCTCCCCGCGAGTGCTGTATCGGCGATGGTGCCGTCGAGTAGCTCGACCCGCATTCGCACGCTTCCGCCAAAATGTTAGCATGACGTCACGGTCGATGGTCTGCCGATGTGATCACACCAGCACGCGGCCGCGAAAAGGAGAGCCGATGAGCCGAACGCGCCGCTTAGCCGTGGACAATGCCTTCCTCTTTCGTGCGGAGGCCCACCGCAGGCTTGCAATGGCTGCAGGCATCGCAGCAGCGCTGGCCATGACGGCGTTGCCCGTCCTCGCCCAGCCTGCAGCCGCGTATCCGATCAAGCCGGTGACGATGGTCCTCCCGTTCGGCGCGGGCGGCCTGATCGACATCTTCGGTCGACTGATCGCCGACGGGCTTTCGCGCAAGCTCGGTCAGCCGTTCATCGTGCGCAACATGCCGGGTGCGACCGGCGCGATCGCCACCGAGTACGTGGCCCGCGCGACCCCCGATGGCTACACGCTGCTGTTCGCCTCCTCCGCGCAGACGACCAGCGTGCCGCTCGTCGAAAAGGTGAACTACCGCCTGGAAGACCTCGCCCCGGTGAGCGCATCCGGGCGCAGTTCGCTGATCCTCGCGGTCAATGCGAACGTGCCGGCGAAGACGCTGCAGGAGTTCGTCGACTTCGCCCGTGCGAATCCGGGCAAGCTGAGCTACGGCTCGTCGGGCGAGTCTTCGGTGTCGCACCTCGCAGGCGCGCTGTTCGCCGCGCGCGCCGGCATCAGCATGGTGCACATTCCGTACAAGAGCGGCGGACTCGCGGTCACGGACGTCATCGCGGGACAGATCCCGCTGCTGTTCGGCAACTCGGGCGAGGTTCTCGCGAACGTGAAGAACGAGCGGCTGCGCATCCTGGGGGTGTCGACGCGCCAGCGCCTGCGGGCGTTGCCGAACGTGCCCACCGTGGGCGAGGTGATCCCCGGCTTCGAGCTGACCGCCTGGCAGGGCATGCTCGCCCCTGCCAGGACGCCTCGCGCGATCATCGACCAGTTGTCCGCCGCGATCCAGGCGCTGTCGAAGGACCCGACGATCATCGAACGGCTCGAGTCGTTCGGCATCGAATCCACCACGACCACGCCGGAGCAGATGGCTGCGATCATCAAGGCGGAGCTCCCGGTCTACACCGAAGCGGTCAGGGCAGCCGGGTTGCTGAAATGAGCCTGCGTACCCGCTTCCCGGACCCTTTCCGTCGCGGCCTGCTCCACGCATCGACCGCGGGCCTCGTTGCCACCGCCACCGGGGCGCTCCTGCTCTCGGCGGATCCCGCACACGCACAGCCTGCGCAGGCGTGGCCGGTGAAGCCGGTCACGGTGATCATCCCGTTCGCGCCGGGCGGCACCACCGACATCCAGGCGCGGATCGTCTCCGAAGGGCTGTCGCGCAGGCTCGGCCAGCCGTTCCTGCCGCGCAACATGCCCGGCGCGACCGGCGCCATCGCCACTGAATACGTCGCGCGCGCCGCGCCGGACGGCTACACGCTGCTGTTCGCCTCGTCGGCGCAGACGACGAGCGTGCCGATGACCGAGAAGGTCAA
>JAIENF010000631.1 GCA_019751575.1 Burkholderiales bacterium | reverse complement strand
CTGGTCGAGACGCTGTCGATCGCCGACCGCATGCCGCAGATCGAAGTGGCGGTGACCGATCCACGCTCGCGTGCGGTCGGTGCTGCGCCCCTGCCCCACTGCGCGCTGGTGTTCCGCAACCTCGCCCCGCTGACCCCGGAAGACGAGGCGTTGATGCGTACCTTCGCCGACACCCACGGGGTGCAGCTGTTCCTGCAGCCGAAGGGGCCGGAGACCGCGTTCCCGCTGCATCCGGCCGAGCCGGCGCTGCTCGAGTACCGCCTGCCGGAGTTCGGCGTCGGCCTGCAGTTCTCGCCGACCGAATTCACCCAGGTCAACCATGCGATCAACGAGGTGCTGGTGCGCCGGGCGATCGGCCTGCTCGACCCGAAACCGGGCGAGCGCATCGCCGACTTCTTCTGCGGCCTGGGCAACTTCTCGCTGCCGATCGCGAGCCAGGGGGCGGACGTGGTCGGTGTCGAGGGCGCGAAGTCGCTCGTTGCCCGCGCCACGACCAATGCCGAGCGCAACGTCCTCTCCTCGCGCGCCCGCTTCGAGGCCGGCGACCTGTTCAAGGCCGATGCGGACACCCTCGCCCGCCTGGGACGGTTCGACAAGTGGCTGGTCGACCCGCCGCGCGACGGCGCGCTCGCACTGATCAAGGCCATCGGCGAGCCGACCGCATCCGGCGTCGTGGTGCCGCCGCCGTCGCGCATCGTCTACGTCTCGTGCAGCCCGGCCACGCTCGCCCGCGATGCCGGGCTGCTGGTGCACACCAAGGGCTATGTGCTGCGCGCCGCCGGCGTGGTCAACATGTTCCCGCACACCGGGCATGTCGAGTCGATTGCCTGGTTCGAGCATGACCCGGAGTGGCGCGCGCCGGCTGACGGCACCGGGCTGGATGGCCCGGCGGCCCCCGGCGCAGATCCGGCACCATGAAAACGGCCCGCCGAAGCGGGCCATCTGCCACTGCCTGAAGCAGCCGCCGGACCCGGAGGTCTGGCGGCGCCGCGTCAGTCCTTCTGGCCGGTGAAGGCCATCAGCAGCTGGACCAGGCTCGAGAAGATGTTGTAGATGCTGATGTACAGGCTGAGGGTGGCCGACACGTAGTTGGTCTCGCCCCCGTTGATGATGCCGCTCAGCGTGTAGAGGATGATCATCGTCGACAGCAGGATCACCACGGCCGAGATGGTCAGCGACAGCACCGGCATCTGCAGGAAGATGTTCGCCACGATCGCGATCATCGCCACGATGACGCCGACCATCAGGAACTTGCCGAGGAAGCTGAAATCCCGCTTGGTGACGGTGGCGATCGCGGCCATGCTGAAGAAGGCCACGCCGGTGCCGGCCGCCGCCATGGCGATGATCTGGCCGCCGTTCGACAGGCCGAGCGCGACCTGCAGCAGCGGCGCCAGCAGCAGGCCCATCAGGAACGTGAAGCCGAGCAGCAGCGCCACGCCCAGGCCGCTGTCCTTGTTCTTCTCGATCGCGTAGACCATGCCGTAGAAGACGGCCAGGATGACCACGAAACTCATGATCGGGTTGGTGCGCATGATGCCGAAATTCATCTGCATGCCGATCATCGCGCCGATGAGCGTGGGGATCATCGTCAGCGAAAGCATGAGATACGTGTTGCGCAGTACCCGGTTCTGCGTGACCGAAAGTTCACCGGCCTGCGCGGGGATGCGGATTTGCGGCTGCATGTGTTCCCTCCTGGGAAAAGTGAAAGGCGACTGGCTACGGTGATTGAGACCGCGGCCTGACCGGAAAGTTCCCTATCATGACAAAGGTTCAGGTCGGGCGTCGAGGCCTCTGACTGTCGAGGCCTTTGTCTGTCGAGCGCTTGCGTCAGGTTGGCGGGCGGCCCCGCACCGGAAATCCGCGTCGGTGGCGCATGCGGCTGGAATTGAGTAGCCTCCGCGACTCGAAACCTCCGGAAGCGTGGCCGAGTGGTTTAAGGCAGCGGTCTTGAAAACCGCCGTGGGGGAAACTCCACCGTGAGTTCGAATCTCACCGCTTCCGCCATTTCCGTATATAAATCAGCATCTTGGTTACCCCGGCGACCCCATGAACAGTCCCCTCGACGTCTCCCTGTTCGCGCGCGCCGCCAAGCCGATCACCAGCTATCGGAAGTACTGGGCCGCCCGCTTCGGCACGGCGCCCTTCCTGCCGATGTCCCGGGCCGAGATGGACGAACTGGGCTGGGACAGCTGCGACATCATCATCGTCACCGGCGACGCCTATGTCGACCACCCCAGCTTCGGCATGGCCGTCATCGGCCGCACGCTCGAGGCGCAGGGTTTCCGGGTCGGAATCATCGCGCAGCCCGACTGGCAGAGCGCAGACCCGTTCAGGGTGCTGGGCAGGCCGAACCTGTATTTCGGCGTGACCGCCGGCAACATGGATTCGATGATCAACCGCTACACCGCCGATCGCAAGATCCGCAGCGACGACGCCTACACCCCGGGCGACATCGGCGGCAGGCGGCCAGACCGCGCAGCCACGGTCTATTCGCAGCGCTGCCGCGAGGCCTACAAGGACGTCCCGATCATCCTGGGCGGCATCGAGGGCAGCCTGCGCCGGATCGCACATTACGATTACTGGCAGGACAAGGTACGCCGCTCGGTCCTGGTGGACTCGAAATGCGACCTGCTGCTCTACGGCAATGCGGAGCGCGCGATCGTCGAGATCTCGCACCGCCTGGCGGCGAAGGAACCGGTGTCGCAGATCACCGACGTGCGCGGCACCGCCTTCATCCGGCGCAGCACGCCCGAGGGCTGGTTCGAGATCGACTCGACCCAGGTCGACCAGCCCGGGCGGGTGGAAGACCACGTCAATCCGTACATGACCACCGCAGAGCAGGCGCAGGCCCAGGGCGCCACCTGCACCCGTGAAGACGAGGGCCCGGCGACGTCGGCCCTCCCCGCCCCCGCGGGCGGCACCCCGGCCTCCGGGGTCAAGCCGCTGAACTTCGTGCCCAATCCGGCGCTGGTGTCCCGACGCAAGCTCCCGCCGCGCGAGCGCACCGTGATCCGCCTGCCGTCCTACGAGCAGGTGAAGTCCGACCCGGTGCTATACGCCCACGCCAACCGCGTGCTGCACCTGGAGACCAACCCCGGCAACGCGCGTGCGCTGGTGCAGGCCCATGGAGATCGGGATGTCTGGGTGACCGAGCCGCCCATCCCGCTGACCACGGCCGAGATGGACCATGTGTTCGACCTGCCCTATGCACGCAGCCCGCATCCGTCGTATGCCGACGCGGACGGCAGCCACGAGGCGAGCACGAAGATCCCGGCCTGGGAAATGATCCGCTTCTCGGTGAACATCATGCGCGGCTGCTTCGGCGGCTGCACCTTCTGCTCGATCACCGAGCACGAGGGACGCATCATCCAGAGCCGCAGCGAAGACTCGGTGATCCGCGAGATCGAGGACATCCGCGACCGGGTGGGTGCGTTCACCGGCGTGATCTCCGACCTCGGCGGCCCCACGGCCAACATGTACCGCATCGGCTGCAAGAGCCCGGAGATCGAAGCGGCCTGCCGCAAGCCGAGCTGCGTCTATCCGGGCATCTGCCAGAACCTGAACACCGACCACTCGCCGCTGATCCGCATGTACCGGCGTGCGCGTGCGCTCAAGGGCATCAAGAAGATCCTGATCGGCTCGGGCCTGCGCTACGACCTCGCCGTGGAGTCGCCCGAATACGTGAAGGAGCTGGTGCAGCACCATGTCGGCGGCTACCTGAAGATCGCGCCCGAGCACACCGAGCAGGGGCCGTTGTCGAAGATGATGAAGCCCGGCATCGGCAGCTACGGCCGCTTCAAGGAACTGTTCGACCGGTATTCCGCCGAGGCCGGCAAGAAGCAGTACCTGGTGCCGTACTTCATCGCAGCCCACCCCGGCACCTCGGACGAGGACATGATGAACCTGGCGCTGTGGCTGAAGCGCAACGGCTTCAGGGCCGACCAGGTGCAGACCTTCTATCCGAGCCCGATGGCCACCGCCACCGCGATGTACCACTCGGGCCGCAACACGCTGCGCAAGGTGCGCCGCGAGGCGACTTCAGACGACACGGTGGACATCGTGCGCGGCGAGCGCCGCCGGCGCCTGCACAAGGCCTTCCTGCGCTACCACGACGCGAACAACTGGCCGCTGCTGCGCGACGCGCTCAGGGCGATGGGCCGCGCCGACCTGATCGGCAACGGCAAGCACCACCTGATCCCCACGTTCCAGCCGGCCACCGACGGACACTACGTGTCGGCCCGGCGCAAGAACTCGTCCCCGGGCGGCCAGCCCCAGCGCGGGAGACTGCTCACGCAGCACACCGGCCTGCCGCCGCGGGCGAAGCGATGATCGAACGAACCGGGGGCAATCCCCGCTGACGCAGCCCCGCGCACCGCGCCTGCGTCAGCGCGGACGCAGCGACTGGCCCAGCCCCCGCAGCAGCGGCAGGATCGCGTCCATCGTCGGCACCGGCACGCCCGCTTCATGGGCGAATGCATGCACCTGGCCGAACAACGCCTCGACTTCGATCGGCCGCCCCTGCAGCACGTCCTGCAGCATCGACGGGCGCTGGCCCCAGGTGCCGCGCTGTGCGATCGACTGGAGGTCGAGCTGGCCGCGAAGGTCCCAGCCCAGCGCGGCGGCAACCGCCAGCACTTCCTCCATCACCGACACCATCTGGCCGCGCAGCGCCGGATCGGCGGCCAGTGCACCGAGATCGAGCCGGGTCAGCGCGGCGATCGTGTTGCCCGAGGCGTTCGAGACGAGCTTGCCCCAGATGTCGCGCCGCAGGTCGTTCGACTGGCGGCCATCGATGCCACCCCGCTGCAGCATCGCGACCGCCTGCCCGAGGCGGGCGCTGCTGCTGCCATCGGGCTCGCCGAGGATGAAGTGGTTGCTGCCTGCGTGGGAGACCACGCCGGGTTCGACCATTTCGCACGGGCAATAGATCACGCAACCGATCGCGCGTTCGGGACGGACATGCCGCCACAGCGCGCCTTCCGGATCAAGCAGCGGCAGCGTACCGCCAGGCCCCGGGCGACCGTGGTGCCACCACCAGGGGATGCCGTTGAGCATGAACACGACGCTGCCACCGGGGGCCAGCAGGCGGGCGACAGCGGCAGCCGCGCCCGGCACTGCATGGGCCTTGAGCGTGACCAGCACCAGGTCCTGTGGCGGAAGGGTCGATGGATCGTCGGTGGCCACCGGCACCGCCGCCTTCACTTCGGTGCCGCCGGAGCGCAGCACGAGGCCGTGGCTGCGCAGCGCCTGCAACTGAGGACCGCGCGCAACGAGCGATACATCGTCCGCCCCCGCCGCCAGCAGCCGGGTCGCGATGCTGCCGCCGACCGCGCCCGTACCGAACACGCATACCTTCATCTGCACGCCTCCCCGCGTTTCAGGCCGCGCGGGTCGCCCGAACTGGGGACCCGTCGTCGGGGGGATTGTGCGCCGAGCCGCCGCGGGCTGCGCGCCGGCCAGCG
>JAIENF010000037.1 GCA_019751575.1 Burkholderiales bacterium | reverse complement strand
AGGACGAGCCGCAGAACACCACCCGCTTCCTGGTCATCGGGCGCGAGCATGTCGCGGCATCGGGCCGCGACAAGATGTCGCTGGTGCTCGCGGCGAAGAACGAGCCCGGCGCGGTGCACGGCCTGCTCGAGCCGCTCGCCAGCAACGGCGTCAGCATGACCCGGTTCGAGTCGCGCCCGGCGCGCACCGGCCGCTGGGAGTACATGTTCTTCGTCGACATCGAGGGCCATCCGTCGCAGCCCCATGTCGCGCGCGCGCTTGCCGAGATCGAGGCACGCGCCACCTTCGTCAAGCGGCTCGGCGCCTATCCCGCCGCGCGCAGCTGAACCCGGGACTCCGCACCCCCGCATTCCCGCATCCCCGCATCCGGCAACGAAACAGGCAACGAACCGATGAGTGTCGAAGACCGCGCCCCCGCCCACGTGAAGGCGATCGCCCCCTACCAGCCCGGCAAGCCGATTTCCGACCTTGCGCGCGAACTCGGGCTGGACGAGGCCGGCATCGTCAAGCTCGCCTCGAACGAGAATCCGCTCGGGGTGAACGCGGCGGCGATGGCGGCGATGGCCCGTGCGCTGGCCGATGTCACCCGGTACCCCGATGGCAACGGCTTCGAGGTGAAGGCCGCGATCAGCCGCCGGTTCGGCGTCGATCCGGCGCAGGTGGTGCTCGGCAACGGGTCGAACGACGTGCTGGAACTGGCGGCGCGCGCCTTCCTGCTGCCCGGCACATCGGCGGTGTATGCGCAGCATGCGTTCGCGGTCTATCCGCTGGTGACCCAGGCCACCGGTGCGCGCGGCATCGAAGTGCCGGCACGCGATTTCGGGCACGACCTCGATGCGATGCGCGCCGCGATCCGGCCCGATACCCGGATCGTGTTCATCGCCAATCCGAACAATCCCACCGGCACCTTCATCGACGGTGCGCGGCTGCAGCGCTTCCTCGCCGAGGTGCCGCAGGACGTGCTGGTGGTGCTCGACGAGGCCTATACCGACTACCTGCCGAAGGCCCTGCGCTACGACAGCATCGCCTGGCTCGCGGCGCATCCGAACCTGATGGTGTCGCGCACGCTGGCCAAGGCCTACGGGCTGGCCGGGCTGCGCGTCGGATTCGGGCTGGCGTCGCCGGCGGTGATCGACCTGCTGAACCGCGTCCGGCAGCCGTTCAACGTGAACAGCATCGCGCAGGCCGGCGCAGTGGCGGTGCTCGACGACCCGGAGTTCCTCGAACGCAGCTTCGAGGTCAACGAAGCGGGAATGAAGCAGCTGACCGAGGGCTTCACGGCGCTGGGCTTCGAGTTCATCCCGTCCAGCGCGAACTTCGTGTCATTCCGCGTCGGGCCGGCCGCCGAGGTGTTCGACCGGCTGCTGAAGCAGGGCGTGATCGTGCGCCCGGTCGCCGGCTACGGCATGCCCGAGTACCTGCGGGTGTCGATCGGCACCGCGCACGAGAACCAGCGCTTCCTCGATGCGCTGCGGGTCGTCACCGAAGGCCTGACTGGCGTGCTGAAGCGGAACGCGTCATGAGCATCGATACCGGCGGGGCCTCGACACTGCGCTTCAAGCGGGTGGGTATCGTCGGGGTGGGCCTGATCGGCGGCTCGTTCGCCCTGGCGCTGAAGACGGTGAAGGCTGCCGAGACGGTCGTCGGCTTCGGCCGCAGCCGCTCCAACCTCGATGTCGCGCGCAAGATGGGCGTGATCGACCAGATCGCGAAGGGCTGGGACGACATCGACGGCTGCGACCTCATCCTGCTGGCGGTGCCGGTGGGACAGTTGCCGGAGGTGATGCCGGTGATCGGCCCGCGCATCGGCAAGGACACCGTGGTCACCGATGCGGGCAGCACCAAGCGCGACGTGGTGGCCTATGCGCGCGCGGCCTTCGGCAGGGCGCTGCCCCGGTTCGTGCCGGCGCATCCGATCGCCGGCGCCGAAAAGAGCGGGGCGGCCGCGGCGCGGCCCAACCTGTTCGCCGGCAAGCCGGTGGTGATCACGCCGATCGAGGAAACCGATCCGTTCGCGTTCAAGCGGGTGCGTGCGACCTGGCAGCTCACCGGGGCGAGGACCGTGCGCATGGACGTCGCGCTTCACGACATGGCGCTGGCCGCCACCAGCCACCTGCCGCACGTGCTCGCCTTCGCGATGATGAACGAGATCGCGGAGCGTCCGCAGGCCGAGGCGATGCTGTCGCTGACCGGCGGCGGTTTCCGTGACTTCACCCGGATCGCGGCGAGCAGCCCCGAGATGTGGCGCGACATCTGCATCGCCAACCGCGACACCCTGTGCACCGAGATCGATGCGTTCAGTGCCCGGCTGTCGCGGTTCCGGCACTGGATCGCGACGGGCGATGGCGCGGCGCTCGAGCGGGAGTTCGCGGCGGCACGGACGGCGCGCGAGGCGCTGAACGCCTCGCTCAATGCCGCCGCGCGTCCGCGCGACTGAGCGCGCGCGGCGCCCCGCAAAGACCCCGGACGACAGACCCCATGGCAGATCCCGCCCGACGCGAGTACCTCGACCTGCCGGCGCTCTCGCGTGCCGCCGGCACGGTGCAGCTTCCGGGCTCCAAGAGCATCTCGAACCGGACGTTGCTGCTCTGCGCGCTGTCCGAAGGGCGCACCCGCGTGCTGGACCTGCTGCGCTCGGACGACACCCAGCGCATGCTCGAGGCACTGGCCGCGCTCGGCGTGCACATCGAGCGCGCTTCCGAAGGTGGCGCGGAGGGTGGCGGCATGACCGCCGTGGTGGACGGCTGCGGCGGAAACCTGCCGGTGCGCGAGGCCGATCTGTTCCTCGGCAACGCGGGTACCGCCTTCCGGCCGCTGACCGCCGCGCTGGCGGCAGTCGGTGGCCATTTCAACCTGCGCGGGGTGCCGCGCATGCACGAACGCCCGATCGGGGACCTCGTGGACAGCCTGCGCGGGCTGGGCGCACGCATCGACTACCTGGGCGCCGACGGCTATCCGCCGCTCGAGATCCATCCGGCCCGCCTGGTCGCGCAGCGTCCGATCCGCGTGCGCGGCGACGTGTCCAGCCAGTTCCTCACCGCGCTGCTGCTCGCCGCGCCGATGATCGGCGTTCCGTCCCAGGCCCGCGGCGTGCCGCTGGTGATCGAGGTCGACGGGGAGCTCATCTCCAGGCCCTATGTCGAGATCACGCTCGCGCTGATGGCCCGGTTCGGCGTCGAGGTCGAGCGCGAGGGCTGGCAGCGATTCCGCGTGCCTTCGGGTGCGCGCTATCGTTCGCCGGGCACCGTGCATGTCGAAGGCGATGCCTCGGCGGCGTCCTATTTCCTTGCCGCCGGCGCGATCGGCGGCGGCCCGGTGCGGGTGAACGGCGTCGGCCGCTCCAGCATCCAGGGGGACGTCGCGTTCGCCGACGCGCTGCGTGCGATGGGCGCCCGCGTGGAACTGGGGGACAACTGGATAGAGGCTGCAGCGCCTCCGGGGCGCCTGCGCGGGATCGACCTCGACTGCAACCTCATCCCGGATGCCGCGATGACCCTCGGCGTGCTCGCCCTGTTCGCCAGCGGCCCGACCACGCTGCGCAACATCGCCAGCTGGCGGGTGAAGGAGACCGACCGCATCCACGCGATGGCGACCGAACTGGCGAAGCTCGGCGCAGCGGTCGAGGCCGGCCCGGACTACCTGCGGGTCGAGGCTCCGACTGCACTGGTGGCCGGTGCGGCGATCGATACCTATGACGATCACCGGGTCGCGATGTGCTTTTCGCTGGCGGCGCTGGGCGGCGTGCCGGTGCGGATCAACGACCCGGACTGCGTGGCCAAGACCTTTCCCGACTATTTCCACGTGTTCGGCTCGATCGCGTCATGAGCGTCTCCGTTCCGGTGATCGCGATCGACGGGCCGACCGCGTCCGGCAAGGGCACGATCGCGCAGCGGGTCGCGGATGCCCTGGGATTCCACTACCTCGACAGCGGGGCGCTGTACCGGGTGACCGCGCTCGCCGCGCGGCGAGCGGGCGTGGCGAGTGC
This sequence comes from Burkholderiales bacterium, assembly GCA_019751575.1. Lineage (GTDB taxonomy): Bacteria > Pseudomonadota > Gammaproteobacteria > Burkholderiales > CAIKXV01 > CAIKXV01. Next base: position 1,471 of record JAIENF010000037.1, on the reverse strand, counting down.
CGATGCACAGGGCGTGGCGGTGGTCGCGTCCGCGCTGCCGGTGGCCTTTCCCGACGGCCGGATCGAACTGGCGGGCGAGGATGTCGGCGATGCGATCCGCGACGAGTCGATCTCCGAAGCCTCGTCCGTCGTGGCAGCACATCCGGCGGTGCGGGCGGCGCTGCTCGACCGTCAGCGGGCTTTCCGCAAGGCGCCCGGACTCGTCTCTGACGGCCGCGACATGGGTTCCGTGGTGTTCCCCGATGCCCTGCTGAAGGTGTTCCTGACCGCCAGCGCCGAAATCCGCGCACAACGGCGGCATAAGCAGTTGATGGAAAAGGGTTTAGCTGCTAATCTCCCGGCAATCCTTCATGATCTGCGATTGCGTGATGCCCGAGACTCGGGACGCGCCGTCGCTCCTCTGCAGGCAGGCGCACCCGAGGCAGTCCTCGACTCCGATGGTCTGACGATCGAACAGGTCGTCGCGATCGTGCTGGAACGATACCGTCTCGCCGTGCGTGTTCAGGCGTCCGGCCGTTCCGGCGGCGTCGGTGGTTCGACATTCCACGACTGATCGCAGGTCACCCGGCAGGCGGCTTCCCGCCCCCGGCGCCCGCGTTTCGGCCGGTCGGGTCCACCGGTGCAATGGAGCATTCCCTGTCGCCCGGTGCGTGTTCGCCGCAACCGGGTGCCTCCGCGGGAAGTGTGGCCGGATTCTTCTCCTTACCCACCCCGGTGCGAACCCGGGAACAGAAAACACAGGTCACCTACCGCATGTCAACCGCCACCGCTTCTGCCGCTGCTTCCGCCGTCCCCAACGCCGTCTCCCAGCACCCGCCGGAGAGTTTCGCCGCCCTGTTCGAAGAAAGCCTGTTGCGCAAGGAAATGCGCCAGGGCGAGGTGATCACCGCCGAGGTGATCCGCGTCGATCCGAACTATGTCGTCGTCAATGCCGGACTGAAATCCGAGAGCTACATCCCGGTCGAGGAATTCCACAACGACCGCGGTGAAGTCGAAGTCCAGGCGGGCGATTTCGTCAGCGTTGCGATCGAGTCGCTCGAAGACGGCCACGGCGAGACGCGCCTGTCGCGCGACAAGGCCAAGCGCCTCGCCGCCTGGCATGCACTGGAAGACGCGCACAACAACGGCTCGGTGGTGCAGGGCATGGTGAACGGCGCGGTCAAGGGTGGCCTGACGGTGATGATGGACGGCATCCGCGCGTTCCTCCCGGGTTCGCTGGTCGACCTGCGTCCGGTGAAGGACACCTCGGCCTACCAGGGCAAGCTGCTCGACTTCAAGGTCATCAAGCTCGACCGCAAGCGCAACAACGTCGTCGTGTCGCGTCGTGCCGTGCTCGAACAGACCCAGGGTGCCGAGCGCCAGCAGCTGCTCGAGACGCTGAAGGAAGGTTCGGTCGTCAAGGGCATCGTCAAGAACATCACCGACTACGGCGCGTTCGTCGACCTCGGTGGCATCGACGGCCTGCTGCACA
>JAIENF010000502.1 GCA_019751575.1 Burkholderiales bacterium | reverse complement strand
CCGGGTAACGCCGGCGCGGCGCCCGCAGGCGGCAGGCCGGGCGCCGACGGCGCAACCGGTACGACCGGCGGCACGCCAGGTGCAGGCGACGGTGCCGCGGTTTCGAGGCGCTTCAGCCGGGAATCGAGGTCGATGTACATGTCGCGCTGGCGGCGCGCCGCCGTCTCGATCGCATGGGTCAATACTTCCTGCTGGCCGCGCAGCTTCCGCATCTCGGCCTGCAACGCCTCGACCTGGTTCAGCACGTCGAGCAGCGACTGCGACTTGAGCGCGTTCTCGAGCTGGTTGATCCGCGTCGACAGTTCGCCCGACTGCCGTGTGAGGTCGGCGATCTGCTGCTGCTGGGCGGCGATGGTCTCGCGTTGCGCGGCGATGGCCTTGCGCGACTCGGTATCGGTGAACAGCTGCGCATCGGCCGGAGACGGCAGGCCGGCGGCGAACGCCGCAGCCACCAGCCATGCCGCCGCGCGCCCCGCAGGAGCGCGCTTGCCGAAGCCTGCGATCACTTGCCGACCGGGGGCTTGTCTTCGCCGTCGTACAGGATGTCGGCGCGCCGGTTCTCCGCGAACGCCGCCTCCGTGCTGCCGGTCGCCCGGGGACGCTCTTCGCCGATGCTCACCGGTTCCATCTGCCGTTCGGCGACGCCGAGCACGGACATCACCTGGCGTACCGCATCGGCGCGGCGCTGGCCGAGCGCCAGGTTGTACTCGCGGCTGCCCCGCTCATCGGTATTGCCCTGGATGGTGATGCGAAGCTTCGGGTTGTCGAGCAGGAAACGCGCATGCGCCTGGATCATCGGACGGAACTCGTCGCGCACCACGTTGCTGTCGTATTCGAAGTAGACGCTGCGCCGGGACAGCAGGCTCTTCGGATCCTGCAGCACGCCGGGAAGCTGTCCACTCGGCCTCTGGTCGGTCGCGATCGGGGCGCCGCTGATCGGCGGCTGGCCGACCGGGGCCTTCGGCAATGCATCGACGACGACCGGCTTCTTGGCCACGCCCGGTTCGCCGATCGGGCGGGACTCGACCGGGACGCCGGACTGCTCACCGCCGGGCGTGGAGGAACACCCGGCCAGCGCGGCGAGGCACAACGCGCCGATCCAGGCGGCGCGATGCAGTGTGCGCGGGGCGCGCGACACGGCGGGGCTGGCGGGACCACCCACCACGGAATGCGTCGTCAGATCGGTCATCGTGTTTCCTTTCACTGTGCCTTCAAGAGGGGACCCCAGGCAGGTTCGCGCACGTCGCTCGAGCCTGCGGACAGCCGCTGGCGCACCCGTCCATCGCTGGACACGGCGGCCAAGATACCACGCCCCTTGACCTCGGTTGCGTAGAGGATGATCCGGCCATTCGGGGCGAAGCTGGGCGATTCGTCGACCGCGGTGTCGGTCAGGACCTGCACCTGCCGGGTCGCGAAATCCTGGATCGCCACGTTGAACCGGCCGGCGCTGCGCTGGACGAAAGTGAAGCTTCGTCCATCGGGGCTCGGCCGCGGAGATACGTTGTAGGTGCCCTCGAACGTGAGGCGTTCGGGTTCGCCGCCCGTGGCCGGTACGCGATAGATCTGCGGGCTGCCGCCCCGGTCGGAGGTGAACAGGATGAAACGGCCGTCAGGCGTGAACGCAGGTTCGGTGTCGATCGCATTGGACTTCGTGATCCGCTGCACGTTCGAGCCGTCTGCGTCGATCAGGTAGATCTGCGACGGGCCGTCGCGCGTGAGCACCACCGCGAGCCTGTTGCCGTCGGGCGACCAGGCCGGCGCGCTGTTGCTGCCACGGAAGTTCGCCAGCACGATGCGCGACCCGTTGGTCAGCGACTGCACGTAGATGATCGGCTTCTTGCGCTCGAAGGAAACATAGGCAAGGCGGGTCCCGTCCGGAGACCACTTGGGCGAGATGATCGGCTCGCTCGAGGCCAGCACCGTCTGTGCATTCGCGCCGTCGGCATCGGCGATCTTCAGTTCGAAACGGTTGCCCTGCCGCTCGACGTAGGTGATCTTGGTGCTGAACACCCCCACGTCGCCGGTCAGCCGCTCGTAGATCGCATCCGAGATCCGGTGCGCCGTCAGGCGCAGTTGCGCCGGGCTGACCGTGTAGCTGAAGCCGGCCAGTTGCGCCTGCTTGGCCACGTCCATCAGCCGGAAACGCACCTCGACCCGGCCATCGGGCAGGGGATTGGCCGATCCGATCACCACCGCGTCGGCGCCGCGTGAACTGAAGTCGGGGTAGCGCAGGTCGGCCGGCTGGACCGGGATCGGCCGGATGTCCTGCACGTCGATGATGCGGAACAGGCCGCTGCGCTGCAGGTTCGCGGTGATCACCGGCGTCAGGGCCTGGGCGATCCGGTCCTCGCCGGCGAACGGCACCACGGCGATCGGCGACTGGCTGGCGCCGGCGCCGGTGATCTCGATCTTCAGCTGCGCGCGCGCAGGCCCCGCCACCAGCGCAGCCATCAGCAGCGACACCAGCAGCATGCCGAGGACAGACGGCAGCGTGCGGGCCGGGAAAGAGGGGAAGCGCGTCCGCCCTGGAGCGGGGCCGGACGCCGGTCTTTTGGCCATCGATATCTGCATGAGGTGGAAGTCTAGCGTGAGTGGAAGCATTGAACGGTCAGTCGCGGCTCAAGGGGTCGAACGGGCGGCGAAAAGACACGCGGGCCTTCCGGCCGCCCTGCACCGCCCGGCGCGAGGGGCTCCACCTGGAGGCGGAGACGCAAGGATCGTACCCCGGCGAGTCTGCATCATTCCTGCGGCCGGAACTGCAGCAGCAACGTGCGGAACTGCGGGAACAGCTGCGGCTCGGGCGGGATCGGAAGCGGCTCGGCACGCCGGATCGCGCGCTCGACCGCTTCGTCGTACAACGCATTGCCGCTCGACTTGCGCAGCTTCACCGACAGGACGTCGCCGCCCGGGATCAGCACCACGTCGAATTCGGCGGTCGCGTTCGGAGACACACCCGGCGGTTCGACGATGAAGCGGCGCACCTTGCCGCGGATCTTGTCGATGTGCGACGCAAGGAGCTTCGCCTGCGCGCTCGCCGCGGCTTCGGCCGCCTTGCGCCCGAGTTCTTCCTGCTCGCGCCGCATGCGGTCCGCTTCGGCCTGCTTCACCAGCGCATCCTTCTGCGCCTTCGCGTCGGCCTGTGCCTGCGCCTTCGCATCTGCCTGGGCCTGGGCCTGGGCCTTCGATTTCTCGGCCTCGCGCTTCCTGGCCTCCTCGAGCTTGCGGCGCTCCTCCTCGGCCTGCTTCGCCCTGGCCGCCTCCCGCGCCTTCAACTCGATGTCGGCCTTCGGCGGCGCCTTCACCGGCACTTCCTTCGGCTCGGGCGGCGGCCTGGGCACCGGCCTGGGCGCGGGGTCGGGCGGGATCGGGTCCGGGGCCGGCTTCGGGGCGGGCTTCGCGATGGCAGCGGGCGGCGGTGGCAATGCCGCCCACAGTTCGGCGGAGACCGGTTCGTTTCGCTGGGTCTGGATGCTGAAGCCAAAGGTGAGCGCAACCACGGCGACCACGTGCACCAGCAACGCGAGCGCCCCGGCGAGCAACGCCCCCGGCTCTTCGCGCACCCGCTGGAACGGATGCCCGCCCGCGGCGCGGATCAGCGCGGCCATGCGCGACCCGCGCAGGCCGCGCAGCGCTTGCACGACGCAGGTAGGGTTCCGCGGCTGCAGCTCATCGCAGTGCGCCTAGGGTGTGCGCGGCTTGGCCAGCAGGCCGACCCGCTTGACCTGGTTCTGCTGCAGGAGGTCCATCACGTCGAGCACGGCTTCGTAGCGCACCGCCTTATCGGCGGCGATCACCACCGGGCGGTCGGGCGAAGTCGACTGCAGGCCCTGGATGAACTTGACCAGTTCGGCGCGAGAGAGTTCACGCTCGGGCCCGCCGCGCGAGCGGTCCCGCACCGCCAGCGTGCGATCGGCCCTGATCGTCACCTCGATCGGCAGCGAGGGCGCGGTGAGCGACTGCCCGACCGAGGGCAGTTCGATCTGCCCCGGGTTGGTCAGTGGCGCGGTGACCATGAAGATCACCAGCAGCACCAGCATCACGTCGAGGTAGGGCACGACGTTGATCTGGTTCATCATGCGGCGCGGCCGCCGCTTGCGGATCGGGATGCTCATCGCACTGCGTCCCCGGCGGAGGCCATGTTCAGCCCTGCCGCTGCATGATGTTGGTGAACTCTTCCATGAAGCTCTCGAAGCGCACCGCGAGGCGGTCGATGTCGTGGCTGTAGCGGTTGTATGCGAGCACGGCGGGGATCGCCGCGAACAGGCCCATCGCCGTCGCGATCAGCGCCTCGGCGATGCCCGGCGCGACCAGCGCCAGCGTTGCCTGCGCGACGGTGGACAAGCCCATGAACGCGTGCATGATTCCCCATACCGTCCCCAGCAGGCCGATGTACGGCGCCACCGAACCGACCGAGGCGAGGAAGGCGAGGTTCTGCTCGAGCATGTCCATTTCGCGCTGGTAGGTCGCGCTCATCGCGCGCCGGGTGCCATCGATCGCCGCGCTGAGGTCCGAGCCCGGCGGACGCTTGACCTTGCTGAACTCGCGGAAGCCGGCCTCGAAGATGCGCTCCAGGCTCCCGACGCGGTGCTTGGACGCGGCCGCCGCCTGGTAGAGGCTGTTCAGGTCGCCGCCACTCCAGAAATCCTTCTCGAAGGCCTCGGTGTCGGCCTTTGCCTGGCGCAGCACGAACGCCTTCCGGAAGATGTACCACCACGACAGCAGCGAGGCGAGCAGCAGCCCGAGCATCACCAGCTGCACGAACAGGCTCGCCTGCATCACGAGCCCCCATACCGACATGTCCTGTGTCACGTTCATCCTGTCGATCCCGATCCGTTGTGCGGCCCTGCGCCGGCTGCAGCGCTGGCACCCGCGGGAAGTGTCCACGATTCGAGCGCCGCGCGCAGCGGTTCCGGGATGCCCATCGGCCGGAAGCGCGCCGCAGACACGCACACCAGAGACAGCGAGGCGCGCGTGGCGACGCTGCCGTCGGCCAATTCCACCGTCTGCACGAAGCGGGCCGACGTGCGCCCGAGGTGGCCGACCGCAGCCGTGACTTCCAGCGCGTCGTCGAGGCGCGCCGGCTTCAGGAACTCCATCTCGAGGCGGTGCAGCGCGAACAGCACGCCCTCCTCGGCCAGGCGCCCGATGTCGAAGCCGATCGAGCGCAGCAACTCGGTGCGCGCCCGCTCGAAGAAGCTCAGGTAGGCGGCATGGAACACCACGCCGCCGGCGTCGGTGTCCTGGTAGTAGACACGTACCGGGAGCCGGTAGCGGCGCGAGGCGACCCCGTCGGCCACCGGCGAAGGCGCAGGATCAGGACGGCTCATCGAACAGGTCCGGGGACGCGGCGGGCCGTGGCTGCGGCAGTCCGAAATGGCGATACGCGATCTGCGTGGCGATCCGCCCGCGCGGCGTGCGCTTCAGGTAGCCCTGCTAGATCGGAAGAGC